>JABUFC010000002.1 GCA_013314715.1 Bacteroidales bacterium
TTATTTTTTAATTTTTAAATTAAGGTCACATGGAATACGCCATTCGAATAAAGAGCAAGGCTTATTTGTGAGTGATAATTTCATTTTCGGTTGCTGTGAATTTATTCTCATGGCTATTTCATATTTTAAAATTTACGAATATGCGATTAGGTTTTTAGGCTCAGGATTAACAAAATCTTTTTCAATTTTACCGTCTCTCAATCGAACAATACGATGAGCATAATCGGCAATATCTTCTTCGTGTGTAACTATAATAACCGTATTACCCATTTGGTGAATAACATCAAAAAGTCGCATTATTTCAATAGATGTTTTAGTGTCAAGATTGCCAGTAGGTTCATCGGCAAGTATTATGGATGGATTATTTACTAATGCTCTAGCAATAGCTACACGTTGACGTTGTCCCCCACTCAACTCATTTGGTTTGTGCATCATTCTATCGGCTAATCCCACTTTTTCCAAAACTTCTTTTGCCTTTTCGATCCTTTCTTGTTTTTTTACACCTGCATAAACTAATGGTAAAGCAACATTTTCTAGTGCTGAGTATCGAGGCATTAAATTAAAAGTTTGAAAAATGAAACCTATTTCTTTGTTACGAATATTAGCTAATTCATTTTCAGACAAACGACTAACATCTTTTTGGTTTAGTATATAAGTTCCAGCAGTAGGAGTATCTAAACAACCAAGAATATTCATCATGGTAGATTTTCCTGACCCCGAAGGTCCCATAATAGCTACATATTCGTTTTTATAAATTGTTAAATTTACATTTCGCAATGCTTTTACTATCTCAGTTCCAACTTGATAAAACTTAAACAGCTGCTTTAATATGATAATTTCTTGTCTTTCCATATAAATGGCTAAGATACAATTTAAAATCGAATAACGAAATGCTGTTTGACCATAATTTCTTTTCTAAAAAATACCAAACCCATTCTAAAAATATCCATCGTTAAGGTAATACGTGAATCAGCTTTTATTTTTTCCCAAGCTTGAGCCATCTGAGGACTCCAATAAATATCGTCAAAAACAAGAATGGTATTATGATGTGCATATTGTGCCAATATATCAAAATAGCTTAATGTTGCCTCATAAGTATGATTACCATCAATGAAAACAAAATCTAATGTTGGCATTTGTTCTAAACAATATTTTAGCTGCTGTTCAAATGTTCCGGCTATTAAATGAACATTATTAATATTATTAGACCATAAATTTTCACGAGCAATATTCAAAAATGCTTCGGAACCTTCGATTGTATAAACTTGGGCTTTTTTATTGGCTAAAGCTAAATAGGTAGTGCCAAGACCCAAACAAGTTCCCAGTTCTAATATGTTTTGAGCATTAAAATATCGTACTAATCGAAACAACAATTGACCATATTTAGCAGATATGGTCGATTTTTTTGCAATATTTGATATTTTCAATGTTTGTTTTTTATTTGAAGCCTTTGCACCTAATAATGGGGTTTCTATTTTTGTTTTATTTTTTTTTAATTGATAGAAAATATTTTTTGCAATATCGTATTCAGGATATTTTCTTCTATCTCTAAAAACTTGAGTAATAATTTCAAAAACAAATGGCGAATGAATACCATGTCCTTTTTTATGATGCGAACATAAATAATAAATAATTGCTTTTTTAATTTGAAACCACATAAATTCACCACAAATGTAGATATAAATATTATATCATTTATGTTTTTGATATTGTTTGATATATATTTTCGAGTATTGCAAATGCTTTAGTTAAAGTATTTATATTATTAAATTGTAGGTATAAACGTTCATGTTGTTCTTTTAAAGTTATTTGGTTATGTGAGTTTTGTAAATAGTTTAATATATTTCTAAACACATGACTTTCGTAGTATTGAGATTGTTTATTGCTAATAAAATAACAGTTAAGTTTATTCATTTTCATGCTTACCTTTTCAAAGCCTAGCTTTTGTGCAATCCATCGAATTCGTAATACGTCAAAAAGTCCATAAACTTCTTTAGGTATAGGACCAAATCGATCACTTAACAACTGCGAAAAAGTTTCTATACCATTTTCATCTTCAATTTGGTCAATTTCTTTGTATAGGCGAATACGTTCTGCAATGTTTTCAACATAATACTCTGGAATATAAAGTTGTAAGTCGCTCTCAAATGTACAATCATAAATATATTGCTTTGGTTGATAAATATTATCTTGCTTTAATTCTGTTTTACCTTCTTCTTGCATTTCTTCATCGCGTATTTCTTGCACAGCTTCTTGCAATATTTTTTGATATGTATCGAATCCCATTTCGGCAATAAACCCACTTTGTTCGGCACCAAGCAAATTTCCTGAACCTCTAATATCTAAATCTTGAAGTGCAATGTAGAAACCACTACCTAAATCGCTAAATTCTTCGATAGCTCTTAGGCGTTTGCGTGCATCTATGGGCAAAGAATCGAATGGTGGAATTAATATATAACAAAAAGCTTTGCGATTAGTTCTGCCAACTCTTCCTCTTAATTGGTGCAAATCGCTTAATCCAAACATATGTCCATTATTAATAATAATAGTGTTGGCATTGGGAATATCGATCCCATTTTCAACAATAGAAGTAGAAATAAGTATGTCGTAATTTCCTTCTATAAAATCGATCATTATTTTTTCTAATTCAATAGGATTCATTTGACCATGTCCAATGGCAATACTTGCATATGGTACAAGTTCACGAACAATCTTTTCAATTTCATGAATTGTATCTACTCGATTATGAATAAAGAAGACTTGGCCACCACGTCCAAGCTCAAACTCAATAGCTTTTTTAATTATTTCTTTATCGAAGGTATGAAGTTCTGTAATTATAGGTTGCCGATTAGGCGGTGGTGTTTGAATAATAGATAAATCGCGAGCACCCATTAACGAAAACTGAAGTGTTCGTGGAATTGGAGTTGCGGTTAGTGTAAGGGTATCTACATTTGTTTTTATTTGTCGCAATTTTTCTTTTGCGGCTACACCAAATTTCTGTTCTTCGTCAATAATTAATAAACCAAGATCTTTAAACTCCAATTTCTTACTCAAAATTTTATGAGTACCTATCAAAATATCGATTTTACCTTGTTTTAGGTTTTCTAATATTTCTTTTTCTTGTTTTGCTGTTTTTAAACGAGTTAAGTATTCAACTGTGCATGGAAATTTTTGAAGTCGTTCTTTAAACGTAAGATAATGTTGTAATGCTAAAAGTGTTGTAGGAACCAATACGGCTACTTGTTTGTTATCAGCTACTGCTTTAAACGCTGCTCTAATAGCGATTTCGGTTTTTCCAAAACCAACATCTCCACAAATAAGCCTATCCATTGGAATAGGTTTTTCCATATCAGCTTTAACCGCTTTGGTTGCTTTTGCTTGATCGGGTGTGTCTTCATAAAAAAAAGAGGCTTCTAATTCTTCTTGAAGGTACGTATCGGGCGAAAAAGCAAATCCTTTTTGTTTCATTCGTTCGGCATAGAGTTTTATTAAATCGCGAGCAATATCTTTGGCTTTTTGCTTAGCAACCGATTTTATTTTTTGCCAAGCTCCTGAGCCTAATTTACTTAATTTAGGAGCTACACTATCGCGACCACGATATTTTGAGATTTTATGCAAATTATGAATTGAAACATACACCAATGCATTGTCTTTGTAAACTATTTTTATTTGCTCTTGCCACTTACCATTAATCTCAATTTTCTCAAGGCCAGCAAAAATACCTATTCCATGATCGATATGAACGACATAATCACCAGGTTTTAACAAAGCAAACTCATTTATGGTGAGGCTTTCGGAATGAAGAAAACGATCGTGAACTTTATGTCTAAAATATTTATTAAAAAATTGATGTTCAGTATAGCATGCTATTTTTAAGTCGTTATCAATAAAGCCCTGACTTAAAGACTTATTAACAAAAATTACTTTATCTTTTACGCCAAGATTTAATAGTATATCGCTCAAACGTTCTTGCTGATTCTCATGTTCAACTAAAAAATGGATGTTAAAGCCTTCTGATGATTTTTTTACAATATCTTCGTGCAATAATTCAAAATTTTTATTGAATGATGGCTGTGGGAGTGTATTAAAAGAAAAAATTGCTTGATGTTTATGTACCCCATTGCCATATTCAATCCAACAATATTTTTTAAAATATGTACATATTTCTTCAAACGTAAAGGATGGAATGTGTTCTTTTTCTTCATCGAGATGAATAAAACGATCGGTTTTAAATTGATTAATTTGCTGTTCAAACAAAATAGTATCATATGTAACAACAATCGTTTCGGTTGGAAAATAATCTAATATAAACCCATTGATTTGACTCTTGTAATTGCTAATAATATTTGGAGTAATCGAAACTTTTTCCAATTCAGCAATGCTTGTTTGATTTTCGAAATTAAATGTGCGAATGGAGTGTATTTTATCATTTCTAAATTCTATTCGGTACGGATTTTCAGAAGAATATGAAAAAACATCGAGTAATGCCCCTCGACGTGCAAACTGACCAGGTGCAACTACAAAATCGACAAGCTCAAATTGATAACTGTTTAAAACTTCTTCGATAAAATCCATATCTAATTCCTCGTTTAAACAAATAGGCAACGAACTTTTATCAAATAAGTTTTTTTCTAAAACCTTCTCACTTATAGCTTCGGGATATGTTATTAATATAATAGGTACATTATTGTTTATTTTTTCAATGCATTCGTTGCGAAGTATGACTTGCGTATTGTCAAAATGTTGATTTTTCAATTTGCGCTTATACGATGAAGGGAAATACAATATTTGCTGCTCATTGAGTAAAGTTACAAAATCTGTATAAGCATACATAGCTTGCTCTTTATCGGGATAAACCAGTAATATAGATTTATTAAGCTTTTGAAATAAAACTGATATTAGCAAATGAAACGAGGAACCACTTAAATTCTTAAATAATAGAGATACTTCTTTAGAATTAGTTAAAATAGAAATTATCTCCTCCAATTGAGGATGACGATTATATAAACTTAAAAACATGAAATATTCTAAAGAGTTAATTTCATCATTGCTCTAACTGCATTTTCAATTCCATCGTAAATTTCAGCAATAGATGATTCAAGCATATAACAAGGTGTTGTTACAATTTTATTATTAGGGTCTATAGCTATTTCGCCTTTATCTGTGGTTACATGCTTAGAGCCAAATTTTTCGAGTAACTTGGCTACATTAATATCTTTTCCAATCGTTAACGATACATTTCCTAATACCTTCGATATAATAACAGGCGATATACATAAAGCCCCAATTGGCTTGTTTTGTTTTGCGGTATCAATGATAGCCTTTTCCACTTCTGGATTTACATGCATTTGATCGCCATCAAAAGCATAAGTCGATAAATTTTTAGCTGCTCCAAAACCTCCAGGGAAAATAATACCATCAAAGTTGCTCGCTTTATATGCCGATAAAGGGCTTATTTTGCCTCGAGCAATACGCGCAGCTTCTACTAAAACATTTCGTTTTTCGTTTGAAACTTCACCCGTTAAATGATTAACAACATGATATTGATCAATATCGGGAGCAAAAATTTCAAAAGTCCCTCCTAAACGAGAGATTGCTAAAAGTGTTAATGTGGCCTCATGAATTTCTGAACCATCATAAACACCACATCCCGAAAGTACTACTGCAAAATTTTTTATTTTGGGCATATACTCTTTTTTTTATTGCTCGAAAATACGTATTTTTTTATTAAAAAAAACTATACTCGAACACCTATAACTAATACGTCATCAACTTGTTCATTTGTTCCTCGCCATTTTTTAAATTCTTGCGACAGAATCTCTTTTTGTATATTACAATCGAACTGAGATATATCGTGTAGTAATTGTTTTAATTGACGGTATTTATATTTTTTATTTTTATTTCCACCAAATTGGTCGGCAAAGCCATCACTAAACAAATAAAGCATATCGCCGCTAGTAACAGGAACACCATGATTGGTATATTGGTCTACTACCCCATCTATATTCATACCAATAGGAAATTTATTGCCTTTAATTTCGTAAATATTATCTTTATGAGTATAATAAAGCTCATGATATGCACCTGCAAACTCTACAATTTTAAAAAATTTATTTATACAAACTATTGAGATATCCATTCCATCATGAACACCACTTTCATCGTTTACTTGACGTAAAAAATTAGTTACTCCTTCGTCAACAAAACTTAAAATTTCAGAAGGCTTTGTTATATGATTAATTTTAACAGCCTGATTTAATAAATCATAGCCAATAACAGACATCATTGCTCCCGGTACACCATGTCCTGTACAATCGACAGCTGCAATAACAATAGAATCAGCTTCCTGCTCAATAAAATAAAAATCGCCGCTTACAATTGACTTGGGTAAATAAAAAATAAAATATTGATTTAATATTCGATCTATGTAATTCATTGGAGGTAATATTGCTTGCTGAATACGAAAAGCATATTCAATACTATCTTCAAGTTCCTGTTTTTGATACTCAATAATACTCCGTTGTTCGCTTATAGATTCCATTTGTTTAATAATTTCATCTTGTTGATTTTGTAATTGATAGTTCAATTGTTTATAAGCTCTTTCTTTTTCATTAAATTTTTCTTGTAAATCAACTATTTGATTATTTTTTTTGTTTAACGTATTGTAAATCAATAATAAACCAATAATATTTACGATTAGCATCGAAAATAAAAATACTTTTAAATAACTATCAGGTAGCATTTTTGCTAAACTCATCAATAATAAGAGGATAATTAAAACATTGATAATTAAAATAGTATTAACTAATATTTTTTCCTTCATTGTATTTTATTTTTTTGTTTAAAGATACAAAATGAACGGTTATAAAAAAAAACGTTTTTTGTAAGCATAAGAATGAATATAAAAGATATGATTTTTTTCACTTGTTCAGGAAATAAAAGCTTTATATATTTGTCTCATATAAAAAATGAGATTTTATGAATGTACAAGATTTAAAAGCTGCCCACAAAATGCTAAAAGAGTTAAAATACTCTATTACTCCTCTTTACAGAGGTTATACCGATAAAATTTTATACATTAATGTTGGTACTCCCGAAGTAAAAATAAAGGATGTTCCACCCTTAATGAAAGAAAAGTTTATTGGTGGTAAAGGTTATGGTTTAAAACTTTTGTGGGATGCAACCACTCCAACTACTAAATGGAACGATCCCGAAAACGAAATCGTAATAGGTTCAGGTCCAATTGGAGGTATTACACAATATAGTGGAACAGGAAAATCGTTAGTAGTTACTATTTCTCCACAAACAGACATTGTTATAGATAGCAATGTTGGTGGCTTTTTTGGTCCATTTTTAAAATTTTCAGGTTTTGATTCTATTGAATTACAAGGTAAGGCTCAAAAAGATGTTATAATTTATATTGATGGTGTAAATGGTAAAATAGAAATATTTGAAGCTCCATTAGAAGCGCTCGATAGCTATCAATTACCCGAACAACTAACCGAAATGTTTGCCGAAAACGAAGCAGACAAGAAAAATATTGGTATCGTATCGACTGGTCCTGCAGCCGATCATAGCTTAATCGGTATGCTCAACTTTACCTTTTACGACAATAAACGCAAAGCCATTCGCTTAAAACAAGCTGGTCGCGGTGGAATTGGAACTGTTTTCCGTGATAAGAAAATAAAAGCTATCGTTTGTAAAATTCCTGGAGTAAAAGGAAATTTAAATAATGTAGCCGATTTAGAGGCCATTATGGAACGTGGTCGTCGTTTTAATAAAGAAATTCGCGAATTAGACGACAAACAATGCCAAATGCGTTCAAAAGGAACGGCACACTTAGTAGAAATTATGAACGATTACGACCTTTTACCTACCAAAAACTTTAAATACGGTTCACATCCCGATGCTGCCAAAATTCATTCAGAAGTTTGGAAAAGCTATTTTACACAAGGTGTACCCGATGGATGTTGGATTGGATGTAATATGGCTTGCGCTAAAGGTGTAGACAATTTTGAACTAAAAACAGGTCCATTTAAAGGCAAAAAAGTAGTAGTTGATGGTCCTGAATACGAAACCGCAGCTGGATTAGGTTCGAATTGTGCTATTTTCGACCCCGAACACATTATAGAAACAAACTTCTATTGCGATGTATATGGCATTTGCACTATTACATTTGGAACGCTTACCGCTTTCTTAATGGAATGTTATGAATATGGTATCTTAAATAAAGAACGTACCATGGGGCTTGAATTAACATGGGGCAACGGTGCGGCTGTATTAGAAATGCTCCATCAAATGGCAAGAGGCGAAGGATTTGGTAAAATTGCTGGTTTAGGTACCCACAAATTAAAACAAATGTTTATTGAAAAAGGTTGGGGCGATGCATCATTGCTCAACGATATAGCAATGGTAAATAAAGGATTAGAATATAGTCAATACGTATCAAAAGAATCACTAGCTCAACAAGGCGGTTATGCAATGACCAATAAAGGACCTCAACACGACGAAGCTTGGCTCATTTTTATGGATATGGTAAATAACCAAATACCTACTTTCGAAGATAAAGCCGAAGCTTTGCATTACTTTCCCATGTTCCGTACTTGGTTTGGCTTACAAGGTTTATGCAAGTTGCCATGGAATGATGTTGAACCAGCTGATAATCATTTAACAGACGAACCAGCTAAAGTTCCTGAACATGTTGATAATTATGTTACAATTTATAATGCAGTTACAGGTAATCATATAGATAAACACGAATTAATACGTCAATCAGAACGCGTATATAATTTCCAACGTATTTTTAATATTCGCCGTGGATATGGTACACGCCAATTCGATGCTCAACCATACCGTGCAGCTGGACCTGTAACCAAAGAAGAATATGAATCAAGAGCCGATCGTTACGATAATCAATTACGTACTTTAGTTGGTATCAACCCGGAAGGCATGAGCACTGAAGAAAAAATTAAAGCACTTCGTCAATATCGAGAAAACCGTTATGAACAATTACTCGATGCTGTTTACAAACGCCGCGGGTGGAATAAAAATGGCGTTCCTACTATTGAACATTTGAAAAAACTTGGCATGGATTTACCCGAACTTATCGAAGTTATTGCACCATTACAATAAAATAACAACTTAATCAATAAAAAAAGCCGGGATGACCGGCTTTTTTTATATATTGAATTTTCAATTTGTTAACCACATTAAATATAAACTCAAAACAGTTATATTAAATTTTGTAATGCATCTTCTAACTGTTTTTTTGAGTATGGTTTTGGTAATAATACATCGAATCCTAAATTATGGCTTTTATTGATGTTTATCAAATAAGGATTGGCACTTGTTGCAATAATCTTGATTTTTTTATTTTTTATATGTGAAATAAGCTGAGATAAATTGGTAATTTCAAAATTTAGATCGAGTAAAACAATATTGATTTGAGGTTCTTTTTCGAGTAGTTCTATAATATCTCCACTTTTTTTTGCAACAAAATACGGTACTTTATTTAATTTCAACAATCGTGACAAAAACTCTAAGATATTAGGATCTTTTTCAACAATTAAAAAAGTAAAATTATTCCAATTAATTTTAACTGAAGCTTCTTTTTGATTTTCTTCTTTAAGCCAATATTTTTTATAGCTTAATGTAAAATAGAATACTGTACCTTTGTTTAACTCCGATTCTACCCATATATCACCCCCAAGCAGTTCAATAATGCGCTTCGAAATAGATAACCCAAGTCCTGCCCCACCATATTTTGATTTTTGTCCTTCTTTCCCTTGTCCAAATCGTTCAAAAATAATTTGAATATCTTCTTTTGACATTCCTAAACCACTATCTATTACATAAAATTGCAATAAATTATTTTTTAGCTCATAACCAAATTTGATAAAACCATTTTTAGTAAATTTAAGCGAATTGGTAAGTAAGTTTAATAATACTTGATTAAGTCTTATTTCATCAGTTATAATGATTGAATCGCTATCGCTCAACGGGCAATGTTTTTCTACTTTAATGTCTAATTTTCTATGTTTAATTTCTTCGTTAATCCATACTTCTAAACGATTTAAGAGCTGATTTAGATAACAAGGACCTTCAGTAATTTTGAGTTGTCCAGCTTCGATTTTTGAAAAATCGATTAAATCGTTTATTAAAGAAAGTAAAGTTTTGCTATTTGAAGCTATTACCTCAATATATTCATTTCGAAGTTTTTCGTCTTTATAATCTTCTCTAAGTAAATCGGCAAATCCAATGATTGCATTTAATGGTGTTCTTATTTCATGACTAATATTAGCAATAAAATTCGATTTACGCAATGAAATTTCTTCAGCTATTTTTTTGGCTTCTTCAAGTTCTTTAAAGAAATTTAGTTCTGAAGTAACATCTTGAATTATAAAAATATATTGAGGTTTTTGTGTAGTTTGAAGAATCGTTCCCCATATTTTACATGGTACAGTACCTTTTTTTGTATTTAAGGTAATAGAATATCCATTAATGGTCATGTTCTTATTTAATTCTTCAGCAATCTTTTCAAAATCGCTAACACTATTGAAAAATGGTAATGTAAAAATAATATGATCGTTTAACTCAAATTTTTTAATTTCTAAAAAATTTTGACAAGCTTTATTGGAATCGATTACCTTACCACTACTTGATAAAATAATCATTGGCAAAGGTGAATGATCAAATATCGCTTTGAATTTTTCATCTACCTGTTTTAATAATTGCAATGAGTGCTTTTTTAAATCTTCTTCGTGCGATACTTTAAGTTCTTTTTTGTTTAGTTCAGTTTTAAACTTTAATGTTAGTTGTTTATTATATTTATATAAAACATGAAATAGGGGTAAAATAATTATTGTAAAGAATAAAGCTTTAAATAGTGTAAATAAAAACTTTTTCCATAATAGAGCATCAATATAACTAATATCTACATCGGCGCAAGCTAAATATTTTCTGCCTGTTAAAGATATTTTTGGAATAACTACTGTTCTAAATGTTCCCCATCGATCAGTATATTCAATAAACTGAATGGTATTATTTTCAAAAGCTTTAAAAAAAGCCTGATGGGCTTCTGTATATTCTTGCCAATAATATGATAAATTTTGTCCAGTTTGCATTTCTTGGTTAGTAGCAGAAGATGAAGTAAAATAAAGCCTACCATTCTGCTCTACCATAGTATATATGTATTTTATTCCATAATTATTTGCATGAAGAGTTAGTTGTTGTAATATTTCATTAAATTCTATATCGCCTATACTACCTCTATTAATAGCTCTATCATGATAATTCATGGGTAATAAATAATCAATACTTTGAGCTGCTCTAACAAGTTTATTGTTAACTTCACTATTGATATTTCCTTTTTCTAAGTAGTATGTAACGATCAAAAAACTTGTGATCCCAACAATATAAATAGTAATGGCAATAAATAAATATTGCTTTATACTTATATTTTGAAGCCCAAAAATTCTATTTTTTAACCAATTTTTCAACATTTGAAGCTCCATTTTTTAAATAAATAGAAATGAAATACACTCCACTAGTATATAAAGTTATGTCAATAGGTAATTCATTAGGCAATTTATAGCTTTTTCCTAATAAATCAGTTAATATAATATTTTGAATTTGATCGGCTTCTATTTGATAAGAAAAATTTAAAAATCCATTTGTAGGGTTTGGGTAAATTAGTCCACTGTTTATCTGTTTTTGAACATATGAATTATAATTTAATATTGGCAATGACAAAAATGAACTTTGATATTGATTAAAATATACTTTATTAGTTGCTATTAAAGTGTCGCCTGGCACATACATGGTTAATCCATTATTTAAATTATTATCGTACTTAGGATAATTAGATGACGATATATCTAGTCTAATTTTATGTCCCTGTAAAAATGTGTATGCAACATATGGAAGTTGAATCGTTATGTCATATATGGTATTGGGTTGCATAGAGGCAGTATCATTGATTGTATAACCATTTCTAAAACGCATACGTTGAATCCCATCTGATATAAGCATAGACCTCCCATCGGGATATACATCGCAAAAACGAATAGCAAAATCGGTATCTTTTCTATTACTACTTACATATAATCGAATTACAGGATGGCCAAATATACTAATATCTTGTGTTAATGTTTCAGTACTAAAAACAACAATGTCGTTTCTTAATTCAACTGCTTGCGACTGATCATAAGGTCCTTGTAATAAATCTTGTCTTAAAGTACATCCACCATGGGTTGGCGAAGGATCGGCTGGATTATAGGTAAAACTCTCATAAGTATCAACTGATATCGGTTGATTTATGGTGAGTAATCTATTTTCGTTTAAATAAAATTTTTGTTCATTTGCCATTATTGAGTCAACTGAAAAGCTTTCTAACCATTGATTTGTTCCTATTTGATAATATCTAAAAACAGGTTCATTTTCCCAACCGTTGTTAATATTACGTAGGTAATAATCGAAAAAACGTAATGCGAGTGAATCGCTCCACTGACAAGCATTGTTAAACACTAACTCACCTTGCTGACAAGATCCCACATATGAGCTACCATGTCCACCATGTACCCAGGGTCCCATAAGCATTTTGTGTTTTGAAGCTACTGGCGATTGTTGACGTATAGCCTTAAAAAATGAAATCATACCATCAATGTTATGGTCGTACCATCCTCCTATCATAAAAAAGGGTACTTTAATAGCTTGAGGATAATTCGTGGTCGATTCTACATATTGCCATTGAAAATTATAATAAGGATTGGCAAGTAACCAGGGCGAAAGTCCATAACCTAATTGATCGAGTTGCTGCACATATTCGGTTCGATATACTCCCCCAGGAAAATACTCTTGATATGTTATTTGTGGAAAAGCAACAATAGGAACACAACATGTTAAATGTGGTGGATTTTCTTTGGCTGTTTGATATTGAATTTTGCCCAATGCCGATGGTCCCCATGTGCCTATTTTACCATTGCTCCATGGCTGTTGTGCTATCCATTCTACTACATCATAACCATCTAATCCTCTATTGTAATTGGCTACATATGCCGATGCACTTCCATAAAATCCTCTCCAATCGACAATTACAAAATTATAATGATTCTGATATAGCGAAGTACCAACCAAGGGTAAGCTCCAACGATATAATATTCGATTATAGGGCGTTTGTATAAGAATAGTTGGCAAAGGTTGAGTAGTATCGGCTAAATAAATATCGGCAGCTAATTTTTTCCCATCACGCATAGGAATAGAATCAATAATTGGAAAATAAACCTGTGCTGCTAATTGAGTTGAAATACAGATAAATATAATTAATATCCATTTAGTCATCTAATTACTTTATTTTATGTAAAGATAATGCTCTTTTGTCAAAAAAAGAAATTATTTCAAAAAAGCTTTTTGAAGAATTTAAAATTGTAAGTAAAAAAACTAATCTTCTTTTGTAAGCTCATGGAAAAGCTCTTCTAAGCTTTTCTCTTTTCGCTGCATAGAGAGAACCGCAATATTTTTTTTAACAGCAAATTGAAATACAAGTGGTCGAATATCTTGTTCAATACTTGCTTCAATTAGGTATTGCATTTTTTTAACAGATTTTACTTTTTTAACACCTTTAATATTTAAAAGATCGTCTATTGATACAGTATTGTCGAACTCAACAAAAATAATTTGCTTTTCTTTATCAATTAACGATTCTTGTAAGCTTTCTTTGTTATTATCGGCAACAAGTTTACCTTTATTGATAATAATGATACGCTTACAAATAGCTTCAACTTCTTGCATAATATGTGTTGAGAGTAATACTGTTTTATGCTTACCAACTTCAGCTATTAAATTCCTTATTTCTATAATTTGATTTGGGTCTAACCCACTTGTAGGCTCATCGAGAATAAGTACCGAAGGGTTATGAATCAATGCTTGAGCAATTCCGACTCTTTGTTTATAGCCTTTTGAAAGTGCACCGATTAGCTTATGTTGTTCTACTGCTAAGCCCGTTTGTTCGATTATTTCATTAACACGTTTTTCTTTATCTTTAATTTTATATACAGAAGCTATAAATTTTAGATATTCTTTTACATACATATCATAATAAAGTGGATTATTTTCTGGCAAGTATCCTATTTGTTTTCTGACTTGAATACTATCGTTTAATATATCCATTTTATTAATAAACACTTGCCCTTCGTTGGGTGGGATAATACCCATAATAATTTTCATCATGGTTGTTTTACCAGCTCCATTAGGACCTAAAAAACCAAATATCTCACCCTTTTCTACTCTAAATGAAACATTATCTAAAGCTTTTTGCTCACCATATAATTTTGTAACATTAAAAACTTCAATAGACATAAAACGTGTGTCGTTAAAAATTATTCAAAAATAATGAATAGGTATGAATAATAAAAAAATATGGTGTTTAGAATATTCTAAATTTAAAATAAACCTTTTTCATGTTTAGCTTTAAGCACTTGCAACATGTCTTTTACCATGGCATCCATATCATAATTGGGCTGCCACCCCCATTCCTTACGTGCACAACTATCGTCAATGCTACGTGGCCAAGAATCGGCAATAGCTTGGCGAAAATCGGGTTCGTACGTAATAGTAAAATGAGGCATGTATTTTTTTATATTATCGGATAACATTTTAGGAGTAAAGCTAAAGGCAGCCAAATTAAAATCGTTGTGATGCTCTAATTTATTAAAATCGGCATGAAATAAATCGATGGTGGCTTTTAAACAATCGGGCATATACATCATTGGAAGCATTGTATCTTCTTTTAAGAAACATTTATAGCTACCATATTTAATAGCATCGTAAAAAATTGCAACAGCATAATCAGTGGTTCCGCCACCTGGAAGTGTTTCGTTGCTAATAATACCCGGATAACGTAGTCCTCGAACATCTAAACCATATTTCAAAACATAATAATCGCCTAATAATTCGCCTGCTACTTTAGTAATTCCATACATTGAAGTTGGCTTGAGAATTGTTTCTTGTGGAGTATTATCCTTGGGAGTTGAAGGTCCAAAAGCAGCAATAGAACTAGGGTTTAATATGCGTTTTAGCTTTAACTCACGTCCCACTTCTAGCACATTAATAAAGCCATTCATATTAACATTCCACGCCAACATAGGTTTTTGCTCTCCTACAGCACTCAATATAGCAGCCATGTTTATAATGGCATCAATATTATATTTTTTTACTACTTCTGCAATTCTTTTAGCATCAAGTATATCTATATATTCATAGATGCCTGAGTTAAGAAGTTTTTCGCAAGGATTCTCGATACCAGCAGCAATAACATTATCGTTACCATATATTTTTCTTAATGCTAGTGTAAGTTCACTACCTATTTGACCTGTAGCTCCAATTAATAATATTTTCTTAATCATAAAATTAATTTTTTGCAAAAGTAATGGAAAGTTTATTGCATTATACTGACAAATAATTGTTTTATGACAATATTAAAATTTGAATAATGCAATAAAAAAAATTATAAAGATTTTAAATTCAATTAGTTTTAAATATTCTTGTATTTATTCTATTTGATCTTTACTATCAAATAGAATAATCACTTTATTCAAAATACTTTTAAACTTCAAATTATAACGTTAAATTAAAAAAACTTTAAGTGTATATCGTTTTTTATAAATATGTAAAAATTATTTTGCTTCGTAATAACATCTTTTCGGCGAAGATATTTTAGATTCGGCAATAAGTTGTTTAATAGCTTTGTCCACTTCTTTTTTATCAATACCGGTAAGTTCAGCTATTTCGCCTGCTTTTAAGGCTTTGCCGCTTTTTTTTAAAGTGTCTAAAATAGTTTTTGTAGTTTCCATAATTAACCTTAATTTTGTACTATCACAAAAATAAACATTATATGGAAAATAATCAAGAACAATCAAAGTATGACAAAAATTTAAAAACAAAAGGAAGTGGTTGTTTAGGAGCAACATTATTATTTGGTTTTGTAAGTATTTTAGTAGCTATTTTATTAATAATGAGCTATTCTTATTACAACGGTTTAGTAACTCGCGAAGAAAAAGTAAATGCACAATGGGCACAAGTTGAAAATTTATATCAACAACGAGCCGATTTAGTTAATAATATAGTAGCTACTGTAAAAGGATATGCTACTCACGAAAATAAAACTCTAACCGAAGTAGTAGAAGCCCGAGCAAAGGCTACATCAATAAACCTATCGCCCGAAAAACTCGATGAAGCATCGCTCAAATCGTTTGAAGAGGCACAACAAAATTTAAGCTCTTCGCTCTCGCGTTTGTTGGTTACCGTTGAAAATTACCCCGATTTAAAAGCCAATCAAAATTTTATTATGCTTCAAGGTCAATTACAACAAATAGAAACCAATATTGCTCACGAAAGAAATACATACAACGAAGTAGCTCGCGATTATAATACAGCTATTCGTAAATTCCCACGCAATATTTTTGCAAGTATGTTTAATTTTGAACCTAAAGCATATTTTAAAGCACAAAACGGAGCAGACAAAGCCCCGGTTGTCAACTTTTAAACTATAGTCATAATCTCATTGTAAGGTAACAATCTCAATTGTTTTTGTATTTAATAAAACATGTAAAGTAAATGTTCAAATTTGTATAACCAATTGTTAATTGGGCAAAATAATAATTACTTTCTTAAAATAACCATCGTAGCGCCAAAGCCATATTCCTGATAAGAAGCATCTTGATAATCGTAATGAGCATACTCGCGCGAAAGAATTCGTCTTAATTCAATTTTAAGAGTTCCATTACCTACTCCATGAATAAAAACAACCTTTTTTACCGTTGGTGTCAATATGTATTCTTCCATTTTTTTACGAAAATGAGACAACTGCATATGAAGCATCTCTGACGGAGTTAAGTCTTTGTAATCATCCACTAATGCATGAATATGTAAGTCTACCTCAACGAGATCTGGCTTTTCAACATTTTCTTTTATAGGTTTGATGGTTTCTTTAATATCTTCTTCAAGCTTTTGTTGTTTTATTAATTGCTGATTTTTTTCAGCTTGCAAAACTGAGAATAAAAAAGCAGGTTCATCAAAAAAATCATTTTCATTAAAGTAACTGATATTTAACAAATAAAGTGCATTTACTTTAAGTTCTTTATTAAGTAATTTACCAACTTTGTTTTCTTCAGGACGGTATATAACTCCTTGTAAAGTAATATTAACTATTTGAGCTACTTCTTCTTTACTTAGTTCTTTTATAAATACTTTGGTTCCCGACTCTAATAATCCTGTTTCTAAAAATTCATAATCATTATTTTTACGCACAAACAAACAAAATGTAAAATTATGTTCTGAATCGTTAATTAAAAATAAATCGCGATATTCAGCTTTACCTTGTGTTGGCACAAAAGCTACGTACAAGTCGTTAGATAATGGTTCAGATTTATCACTTTGATTTTCGAAAGTTTCAGGTTCATAGTATTTATCATCGCGTTCAGCATAGTTATAATTCATGGTATCAGCATCATTTATAATAATGGCCGACTGGGTATTCGATACCTTTTCGACAACAACCAACTGATTCGCTTGAACTGGAATTTCAAAGCCTTCGTCAGTTAATACATAAACAAGTTTATTTTGAATACGCGTTACTATTCCTTGACCTACTTCATTTAAAAAACGGACTTTGTCGCCAACTTCAATATTTGCCATAAAAAATATTATTTTTTTCTGCTAAATTACATAATTTTGCAACAAAAAATGCAAATTCCAATCATCGAAACCAAATCGTTTTATTACGATTTGCCTCAGCATAAAATTGCACAATATCCATTACCTGAAAGAAACAAATCTAAACTCTTAATATACAAAGATGGACAAATAAGCGAAGATATTTTTCAAAATATAACTCAATACATTCCTTCCGAATATTTATTGGTATTTAACAACACAAAAGTATTGCCAGCTCGATTAAATTTTCAAAAAGAAACCGGAGCTAACATAGAAATATTTTTATTAGAGCCATATAGTCCTTTCGATTATAGCCAAATTTTTAATCAAACCCAAACATGTCAATGGTTATGTTTTGTCGGAAATGCAAAAAAATGGAAAGAAAACACCAACTTAATTAAAACACTGAAAGTCAATAGCGAAGACATTGTGATAACTTGCCGTAATTTATCTTCGCACAACAATGCGTATATTATTCAATTTGATTGGAATAAAAATATCAAATTTATTGATATTTTAACCTACATTGGAAAAATTCCTATTCCACCATATTTAAAGAGGGAAACGGAAGAAATTGATTTTGAACGATATCAAACAGTATTTTCTAAATATCTCGGTAGTGTAGCTGCTCCAACTGCATCGTTACATTTTACTAATAATGAATTTGATAACTTACAAAAGAATAATATTTCTTACTCATATCTAACCTTACATGTGGGAGCCGGCACTTTTAAGCCTATGAACAGTCGCTATATTCATGAGCATGAGTTACACTCCGAATTGTTTTCTATTTCTATCGAAACATTAAATTCAATTATTGCACACTATCCAAAAATAATTGCAGTTGGTACAACAGCACTTAGAGCTTTAGAAAGCATTTATCATTTTGCTAATAAGCTCGCATTAAATCAAAATAAGGTGAACTTTTTCGTTTCACAATGGTGCGAATACGACAATATAAAAAAAACATCCCCGCTCGACGCATTAACAAATTTAGTTAACTATATGCTTTGTAATCAATTAAATAAACTAAATATTCGAACTCAAATAATGATTTCACCTGGATATTCAATAAAAATGGCTGAGTCCATTATTACCAATTTTCATCAACCACAAAGTAGTTTATTAGCTTTAGTAGCAGCTTTTGTAGGTAACGATTGGAGAAATATATACGAGTACGCTTTAAATAATAATTTTAGATTTTTGAGTTATGGCGATAGCTCTTTGTTATGGAAGAAATAAAAAAGGGAGCTCAAATGTGCCCCCCTTTTAATATAATTTTAACGATCAATAAATATTACTGAGCCATACTTTCGTTCAATAAATTTGTTGTATTTAGTTCTTGTACATTATTCTGCTCATTTTGAGGGCATTCAATGCATGGACAATCTTTAACCTTTTTTTCACGCGTATCGGATGGTTCCCATCCTAAGGTTAAATATAAAGCAAAAAATCCAACTACATAACCCACTGCAACAAACCATCCATTTTTAACCCAACTAACAACCGATTTAGCTTCTTTGTACATATTTGAAATAGCAACTCCAGCAGAAGAGCCAAACCATATCATAGAGCCACCAAAACCTACAGTATATGCAAGCATCCCCCAATCGTAGCAACCTTGGTCTAATGCAAGCTTAGTTAAAGGAATATTATCAAATACAGCTGAAATAAAACCTAATGAAAGTGCTGTTTGCCATGAAGGATCAGGTAAATCGTTAACTGGCATCATAGAAGCACAAGTTACCAAAGATAATAAAAAGATAGAGCCAGCTACGGCTTCTTTAGCTACCGACCAGTGCGTTTTTCTGAAAGTAGCCCCAATTAATATTGCTATCCAAACACCTAAAGCAGGAAAATCGAATAAAATATTGGTTGCAATAGTACCCGCTAAAATTAAACCAACTATAGCCAAACGTCCATAATCGATTTTTAAACCATCTTGTGAATCTTTTTGTATACGTTGATATTTATCTTGTTTAACTGAAGCAAAAACAGAAAAAAACAAAAAAGCAACAATAGCTGCGACATAAGCATGTAAAACATTTAATGCAGAAACTCCATCAATCCACATCATCGTTGTGGTAGTATCACCAACAACCGAACCTGCTCCTCCTGCATTACTAGCGGCAACGATGGCAGCTAAATAACCAATATGTACTTTTTTATTAAAAACAACATAGGCAATGGTTCCACCGATCATAGCCGCAGCAATATTATCAAGAAAAGAAGCTAATACAAGAACCATCAATAAAAGTACAAATGGACCTTTCCAATCATCTGGCAAAAATTTGGGTAACCAATTAGGAATTTTTGATTCTTCGAAATGATTCGCTAAAAGGGCAAAACCAACCAATAAGCCAAATAAATTTAATAAAATTGGCCATTCGCCTTCGCGAGCATGTTTATCAACCATTTGAGTAAAAATATTGGTTTCGCCAAAAAAATGATGTAATGGATTAAAAGTGGGATCTGCAAAAAGTTTGTAAGTAAAAATAACCACTAACCCCGTAACAGCCACTTTTAAAGTGTGATGATGAAATAAAGCGACACCAATTAATGTTAAACCAAAAAGAATGAATTCTAAACGGATCCCAGCAATAGCAGGACATTCGTTGCAAACACCTCCCTCAGAGGCAAATGTAGCCAATGGACCCAAAAACACCATGGCTAATAATAAAAGTTTTTTCTTCATACCAATTATTTTAAGTTAATAATAAATCTTTTGGTGGCACAAAAGTAGCTGTTTTTTTATTCGATTTATATTTTATAGAAAAAAAAAATATTCATTTTTCTACATATTTTCATATTATATTGATTTACAGACTAATATCCTTTCTTTTTATAATAATTCTGATGATAATCTTCAGCTATATAAAATTTATCAACCGGTAATATTTCTGTTTCTATTTGCAAATTTTTATAATATCGAATTTTGTTTGGAGTTTCGAATTTTACTTTTTCGGCTACCATTCGTTGTTCTTCGTTAAAATAAAATATTGCTGAACGATATTGACGGCCAATATCAGGTCCTTGCCTATTTATTTGACTAGCATCATGAATTCGGAAAAAAAATTCAATAAGTTCTGCAGTTGATAAAATAGCTGTATCGTACTCTACTAAAACTGCTTCGGCGTGCCCTGTAGTATCGGTACAAACTTCTTCGTATGTTGGATTATCTTTAGTTCCTCCGGCGTAAACAGCTGTAGTATTTATTACTCCGTTTAGTTGGCTCAATTTATATTGAACCGACCAAAAACAACCCGCTGCTAAAATTATCTTTTCTATCATACTATTAAAGCACCTACAATATCTTTTACAGACTTGAATTTATTTTCAATAAGGTATTGCTCAATACCTTCAATAATCTTTATAGTAGCTTGCGGATCAATAAAATTAGCTGTTCCAACTTGCACAGCGGTTGCTCCTGCTAATAGAAATTCGATAGCATCGGTAGCTGTCATAATACCACCAATACCAATTACAGGAACTTTAACGGCTTTTGACACTTGCCAAACCATTCTCAGTGCTACGGGTTTAACAGCAGGTCCTGACAAGCCACCCGTAATAGTAGACAATACCGGACGGCGTGTTTTGGCATCTATCGCCATGCCCAATAAGGTATTGATGAGCGAAAGAGCATCGGCACCTTCGTCTTCGGCTGTTTTAGCCATTTCTACAATATTGGTAACATTGGGCGAAAGCTTTACTATCATTGTTTTTTGATAGACTTTACGAACAGCCGAAACCACAGCTTTTACACCTGGACAGGTGGTACCAAAAGCCATTCCACCTTCTTTTACATTGGGGCAACTAATATTAACCTCTATTGCCGTTATTTTTTCTAAATCGTTCAATTTTTCGGCTATTGCAACATATTCCTCAACGGTAGAACCTGAAACATTCACCCAGATATGTGTATCGTAATGCTTAATTCGAGGATAAATATTTTCTATAAAATAATCGACCCCTTTGTTTTGAAGCCCAACCGCATTGAGCATTCCTGCTGGTGTTTCGGCCATTCGAGGATAAGGATTCCCTTCGCGATGTTTTAAAGTAGTTCCTTTAACAATAAAACCACCTAATCGGTTTAAATCGATAAAATCAGTAAATTCTTCGCCATAACCAAAAGTACCCGATGCTGTAGTTACCGGATTTTTCATCGTGAGTTGATGAATATTAACAGATAAATCTACCATAATAATTCTTTTGAGTTAAAAACAGGTCCTTCGGTACATACACACTGATGCCCATTAACAGTAGGTGTTACACAACATAAACAAGCCCCTATTCCACATGCCATAGTATTTTCGAGCGAAACTTCGCACTCTACTCCGGCTTCTTTTGCACGTTTTGCAACAGCTTTCATCATAACTTCTGGACCACATGTATATATTTTGTTATACATATTTAATGAACTAAATAAAGAATGTGTAGTTACATAACCTTTTTCGCCCATCGATCCATCTTCTGTTGTAACAAATGTAGGTGCAATACTATTATATAATTCGTACTCGATAATATCTTCTTTTGATTTAAAGCCAATGATAATATCTTCGTCAATGCCTTCTTTTTTTAAGACTTTTGCCAAGTATAGCAAGGGAGCAATACCGCATCCTCCACCAACCAAAAGAGCTTTTTGACCTTTTTCAATATTAGAATAACCTTTGCCTAAGGGGTAAATAATGTTTACTACGTTACCTTTATCTAATAATGACAACTTTTGGGTACCTTTTCCGACTATTTGAATGAGCAACGAGATGGTATTGTTTTCATAATCAACATCGTGGATAGATAAAGGACGACGTAAAAACACTTCGGGAGCGTTAGGAACAGTTAATTGAAGAAACTGTCCAGGTTGTATAAGTTCGAGCTTTTTCTTTGGTTTTATTAAAAGAATGAAGTATTTGTTGTTAAGTTTATGATTTGCTAAAACTTCGGCATCAATTACTTGTTTAGCCATAATTATTTTTGGCTGTAAAAGTATAGCTTTTTAGGTATTAAAAAAATGAAAAAATTCTTATGTAGAAAAAATTTCGGCTTTCCCATCATCGTACAATAAAATAATCTGCTTTACTTTTCTAATTGCAATTTTATTGTCTAAACTTTTTGGTATTTGAATATCATCTGTTAATGTTTCTTTTGATTGAAATTCAATTTTATGTTCACTCTTTTCAAACGTTTTATTTTCGATTATATCTTCATTCGTTTTGTTTTGAGTATATAAAGCATCAAATAGAGAAGGTTCGCGATTGGGTTTAAACATTTCGCCTTTACCTGTAATTAGCCATTCAGCATTTATATAATCAAATCGAGTTAATATTTTTTGAATTAACTCTAAACTTGGATTATTTCTTCCCGAAAGTATATGCGAAATGCTTGAACGTTGAACACCAATTTCATCAGCAAATTTTGAAGGATTGATATTTTCTATTTCCAGAAATTTTTGAATACGACTTTTCATAAAAATATTCAAATTTAATAGTTCACAAATGTAATAAATTTAATGATTACAAATGTAACATACATATATTTACATTTGTAAATTACGCACATATCAATATCATCATAATATAATCTATTATATTGAAGTTATTTACTATATAAATTATATATATAAATGATTTACAATATTATATAAACTTTAAAATAGTCATTTTATACAGAAGTGAATTGATTTTGATTTTTGATTTAATGTATTTATTTAAATAATACTTTTATTATATTGATTATATGATTTTTATTTAATCATTACATATTTAATTCAAATGAAGATTATGGGCATATGTGATTTTTGTAAATATTCAAATATTTTTTAATATACAACCTGATGTAATTTACATTTGTAATCGTTTATGATTTAAAGAATGTTTTACAATTGTAAACCTTATATGTGCTAATTAAAAAATATCTTTACTCTCCTATTTTTTAATATATGCTTACAGAAAATAAATTTTAGCTAATTTTGCAAAAATGAATTGAAATTTTTATATTATGAGTAAAATTGAATCATCTGAACTAATTATCAATCCTGATGGAAGTATTTATCACCTTCATCTCCGCCCTCAAGATATAGCCGATACTATTTTATTAGTTGGCGATCCCGGTAGAGTTGAAATGATAAGCAAGCACTTTTCTTCGATAGATATTAAAATAATAAATCGTGAATTTTGTACTCATACTGGATATTATAATGGCAAACGTATTACTGCCCTTTCGACTGGTATAGGTACAGATAATATAGATATTGTATTAAACGAATTAGATGCACTTGTAAATATTGATTTTGAAACCCGAATACCCAAAAAAGAACATACTACTTTAAATCTTATTCGCTTAGGTACTTCGGGAGGTTTACAAGCCAATGTTGCAGTAGATTCATTTCTAGTGAGCGAAAAAGCAATTGGGTTCGATGGCTTACTTAATTTTTATGCTCAACGTAATGAAGTAGTAGAATTAGATTTTGAAAAGTCATTTACCGAATTTGTGGGTTGGAATTCGCTATTACCTTCACCCTATGTAGTTTCTGCATCGAGTAAATTATTAGAAAAACTCAAAGGCAATAATATGAGTGGTGTTACGATTTCGGCTCCTGGTTTTTATGGACCTCAAGGTAGAGTTTTACGCCTGCCTATTATTGATCCAGAAATTAATAATAAAATAGAAAAATTTGTTTTTAATAGTAAAAAAATCACAAATTATGAAATGGAAAGTTCTGCCCTATTTGGTTTATCAAAACTATTAGGGCACGAAGCTTTAACAATTTGTGTTATTATAGCCAATCGCGTTAATAAAACTTTTTCTAAAGATTATAAACCTAAGGTTGAGGCACTCATTAAATATACCTTAGATAAATTAACAGAATAATTAATGACATCCGAACTCGAAGCAAAAATAAAATTATTAGACGATCCCGACGATTCCATTTTTAAGGCTGTTCGGAAAAGTCTAATTGATGAAGGGAAAAATATTTTAACAAATTTAGAAGAAACATGGAGTAAAAATCTAAATCCCATTGTTCAAGAACGAATAGAGGATATTATTAAAACAATACAGTTTAATGATATTCAACAAGAACTTACCCAGTGGAAAAATAGCAATGGTATTGACTTAGCTTATGGTGCTTATATAGTTGCCAAATATTTATACTATGAGCTTAAATGGGAAGACATTGAAAATAAAATTGAAACTATTCGAAAAGATGTTTGGCTAGAACTGAATCAAGAGCTTACAGCACTCGAAAAAGTTCGAATTTTAAATCATATTCTTTATGATATTCATCAATTCAATGCTAATGTATCTAATATCAACTCGCCACAATATTATTATATAAATAATGCATTCGAAACCAAAAAAGCTCACCCCATTACAATTGCTATAATTTACATAAGTATTGCCCAACGTCTAAACCTTCCTATTTTTGGTGTTGATTTACCTAAAAATTTTGTAGCCGGTTATGTCGATCAACTTTCTGCTTTTGAAGCTTTTGGCGAAAATATTGATACACCCGTGCTTTTTTATATCAATCCGTTCAATAAAGGTTGGGTGTTTTCTAGAAAAGAAATAGATATATTTTTAAAACAAGCTAAAATTGAGCCTCAAGCCTCTTTTTATTCGCCTTGCCATAACATTAAAGTCATTGAACGACTTATTACCAATTTATTAATTACATACGAACAAATGGGTTATAACGAAAAAGCAAATGAATTAAGTTCACTTCTAAAAATATTGATGTAATTATGGAAAAAGCGAAACGTTACGAACATATTTATCAACAATGTGTTGAATTGGTAAAACCTGAAAATGATTTTATTTCGAAATTGGCAACCATTGTATCCCTCCTGCATCATAAAATGGACGGATTTTTTTGGACAGGTTTTTATTTACTTAATCCTCGAGGTGAGCTTTGGGTAGGACCCTATCAGGGACCTGTTGCTTGCCAAAAGCTTGCACGCCCCAATGGTGTTTGCTGGGCTGCTATTATTCAACAAAAATCGATTATTGTACCCAATGTGCATGAATTTCCTGGACATATAGCTTGCGATAGTCGCTCCAATTCAGAAATAGCAATACCTTTAATAACTAAAGAGAATAAAACCATCGGAGTACTTGATGTAGATAGCAAAAACTTTAGTCAATTTGATGAAATAGACGCCGAATGGTTAAATAAAATATGTTTATTAATTCACATTTAAACCGATTCTATTAGTTTTAGTTTTTTATCGGCACATAAGTACATAGTATGTTTGTATTTGTCAACCATGGTATAATTATGTGTTGCCATAATTACAGTAGTACCATCTGAAGCAATCGATTCTAACAATTTTAAAACAAGCTCCGAATTTTGAGGGTCGAGATTACCGGTTGGTTCATCGGCAAGTATAAGCTCGGGTCTGTTTAATAATGCACGAGCAATAACTATGCGTTGCTGCTCACCTCCCGATAATTCATGAGGCATTCGCTTAAGCTTATCGAGCATTCCAACACGTTCCAATACTTCGCCTATTCGCATTTCAATTTGCTCTTTTTTCCATCCCGTAGCACGCAAAACAAATTTTAAATTTTGATACACATTTCTATCTGTAAGAAGCTGAAAATCTTGAAATACTACTCCAATTTTTCGACGTAAATATGGAATCTGGCGTTGTTTTAATTTAAGTAAATTATAGCCACCAACCATTGCAATGTTACCTTGTAAAGGTAAATCGGCATATATTGTCTTTAAAAAGGATGATTTACCACTCCCCACTTCACCCAATAAATAAATAAAATCACCTTTATTAAGCGTAAGCGTTACTTCCGATAAAATTAAATCATCCTGTTGATAAATGCTTACATTATCATATTGTAAAACAATGTTATCGTTCATTTTTTTTCTACAAAGAAAATTAAAAAATGTATAACAAAACCATATTTATACTAGTTAGTAATCAACAAAAGATTGTTAATTAAAATATTAAGTTGTGCAAATTCATTTTTTTAAATAAGCTTATTTTAGCAACAATGTAAATTAAGAAAAATGCTATGCATAAAAATTATTTAATTAGCCTAATAATCAGCGTGTTGATATTATCTTCTTTTTTTAGTATTGCACAGCGAACACAAGTTTTTAACGACAATCATATCAACTATAAACAAGCTCTCAATTATTTTGACGAAGAAAAATATAGTGTTTCTCAATATTTTTTTGAAAAATATAAAAAGGCTACTTCAAAAGTTGAGCTTTTAGAATCAGATGCTGCATATTATATCGCATTATGTAGTATTGAACTTTTTAACAAAGATGCCGAAAAAAACTTACTCGATTATTTATCGCAATACCAAGAAAATGCTAGAACTCTTTATGCTCAATATCAAATGGGTATTTTTAAATATAGAGAAAAAAAATTCAAAAAAGCTATTCCTTGGTTCGAAAAAGTTAATCCCGCATTATTATCGAAAGACGAACAAGCGGAATATTACTTTAAGTTAGGTTATAGTTATTTTGTAAATAACGAATATAATAAAGCAGAAAAAGCATTTTACGAAATTAAAGACATACCGAACACCTACCACACCCCTGCTTTATATTTCTATTCGCATATTGCTTACACCAAAAAAAATTACGAAACAGCTTTAAATGGTTTTGATAAATTAAAAAATGATGAACTTTTTTCTCCCATAGTTCCATATTACATTACACAAATATACTATTTACAAGAAAAATATGATAAAGTTATAAGCTACGCTCCTACTTATCTCGATTCTGCTAATACTCGAAGAGGTCCCGAAATTGCTAGAATTATAGGCGAATCATTTTATAAAACACAACGATTTAAAGAAGCTATACCATATCTAGAAAAGTATGCTACTGCAATACCCCTTACTCGAGGCGACATGTATGAACTTTCATATGCTTATTATAAAACGGGTTATGTTCCAAAAGCAGCTAATTTATTAGAAAAAATTGTAATTCAAGACGATACTTTATCTCAACAAACACTTTATTTACTTGCCGATTGCTATTTATACGACGGTTTAAAAAATAATGCACGTATGGCATTAGAAAAAGCATATAAAATGCCTTACATACCCGAAATTCAGGAAGAAGCACTATTACATTATGCAAAACTATGTTTTGAACTTTCGTATAGTCCTTTTAACGAAGCAATTAAAGCCTTTCAAGAATTTATTTCGAAATATCCCAATTCTTCCCGAATTGATGAAGCCTATGCCAGTTTAAGTAAGGCGTATTTGTTTTCTAAAAACTACAAAGAAGCAATTGAAGCATTAGAAAATATCCAACATATCACTCCAGAAATAGAAGAAGCATATCAAAGAGCTTGTTTTTATAGAGCATTAGAATTATTTACAAATATGGAGTTTGAACAAGCTATCATACATTTCGATAAATCGTTAAACAACGCAAAATATAATAAAATTTATACGGCACAAGCAATTTTTTGGAAAGGTGAAGCCTATTATAGGTTAAAAGATTATAAATCTGCACTTAAACAGTTTAATAAATTTTTAACAACACCCGGTGCTTTCGAAACCGATATTTTTGCATTAGCTCATTATAACATCGCTTACTGCTACTTAAAAGAAAACAACTATAACGAAGCTCAACTTTGGTTTAGAAAATATATCGAAAATGAAACAAATAAAGAACTAGCACAAGTATATGATGCTTATACTCGTATTGGCGATAGTTTCTTTGTTTTACGTCGATACGAAGACGCTATCGATTATTACTCAAAAGCAATCGTCGCAAAAAAGGCTTCGCCCGATTATGCTCTTTACCAAAAAGCAATTTGCTTGGGACTAATTAAAAACTATAACGAAAAAATTATTGCACTAAATAATTTACTTAACGATTATCCATCGTCGCCTTATATTGATGATGCCATATACGAATTAGGTGTAAGTTATACCAATATAGAAGAAAACGATATGGCCATCAACACATTAACTAAACTTATAAATGAATATCCAAAAAGCGATATGGTTCGTCGTGCCTATCTTCAATTAGGGCTCATTTATTTTAACATCGACAAAAACGATGACGCTATTACGATGTACAAACAAGTTATTGAAAATTACCCCAATACTCAAGAATACAAAGATGCGTTTGTTGGATTAAAGAATGTTTATTTAGAACTTAACGACATAAATTCTTACTACGCTTATGTAAACGAAAAAGGCAAAGGAATAAATATTAGTAGCACCGAAAAAGATTCACTTACCTATTCTGTTGCCGAAAAAGTATATATGAATGGCGATTGCAATAAAGCTACAACCTTACTAAACGATTATATTAACAAATTTCCCAAAGGCATGTTTATTATAAATGCTCATTATTATCAAGCCGAATGTTTGTTTAATAATAAAAATATTGACGATGCTTTTAATCATTATTTAGCTGTTGTAAATGCACCCAAAAATATATTTACAGAACCATCGTTATTCAAAGTAGCCAATTATCATTATTCAAAACAACATTATCCCGAAGCTATACCCTATTATAGCCAATTGCTTGAAATAGCTCAATATCCTCAAAATGCTTTTGCAGCTAAAACAGGACTTATGCGTTGTTCTTTTCAATTAGCCAAATACGATGATGCCAACCGCTTTGCTATCGAAGTTTTAAAAGAAGGAAAATTATCGGATGAAATCTATCGCGAAGCACATTTTATTATTGGTAAAATTGCATATATTCAAAACAAATTAGAACAAGCATTAGACGAATTTATACTTATTGCCAAGAATTGTAAAAGCAAAGAAGAAGCTGAAGCCAAATTTCTTATTATAGATATTTACTTTAAACAAAATAAATTCGATGCTGCCGAAAAAGAAGTCTACGATTTTGTAAAGAAAAATACACCTCACCAGTATTGGTTAGCCAAATCGTTTCTTATTTTAGCTGATATTTATATAGCTAAAAACGATAATTTTCAAGCAAAAGCTACATTACAAAGTATTATTGACAATTACAAAAACACCGAAGATGGTATTTTAAATGAAGCCAACATACGAATGCAAAGCATCATCGAAAAAGAAAAAGCAGCACTAATACCACAAAATCAAGAAATTATTAATAATGAAAACATACCAAACGAAAATGAATAATTCTATGATAAAAAAACTGAGTCTTATTTCGTTCGGACTTTTAGCTACTTTTTGGCTAAACGCCCAAAATAGTAATTTAAATCAGGAGGTATCGGTTGTAAAACCATATGAACCAACTGTAGGCGATGCATTCAAAATAAATCAAATGCCGAATATTGTTGATACCAATAAAATGCTCAATAAATTTGAATACAAATTATTTCCTAAACAATATCCCGTTGTTTTCAACGTAACTCCTATTCAACCAGCAAAAATGATTGCCGAACCTATTCCCATGTTATACAAAACAAATATTAAATTTGGATATGGAATATATAACACCATTTTAGGACAAGTTACTGTTAACACCACTCGTTCTAAAGACTACTCAGCTGGTTTATATCTTAATCATTATTCTTCACGTGGTCATATTAAACTCGACAACGATTTCAAATCACCTGCATTTTTTAGTCAAAACCAAGCCGAAATTTATGGAAAAAAGTTTTTAGAAAATGTTACTTTATTTGGTAATGGTTATTTTAATCGAACCGTACTTCATCATTATGGATACAGAACTTCGCCCGATAGCTTAATACATTATCAATATAACGCCGATAGCACAAAACAATATTATGTAACTTTTGGAACTCGATTAGGCTATAAAACAACCTATTTAGATTCTACAAAAATCAATCATCAAGTAGAAATAAACTACAATTACCTTGAAGATAAATTTTCAAATTTTCAACACAATATTCTTTTTATTGGCTCAGGTAGTTTTTTATATCAACATAAATTTGTTGGAACCGATATTAACATCAATTGGAATAACATAAACACACAAATAGATACCAACAACAACGCCCTTATTTCTATATTCCCTTGGGTTCGTTTCTTTGGTGAAACATGGCGTATTAACTGTGGCTTAGCCATGGAAGTCGATGCTCATACCGATAGCGCCCTATTTCATTTTTATCCACGTGCAAACATTCAATATAATGTAATTGAAAATTTTCTTATTCCTTTTGCAGGCTTTGATGGAAAAATGATAATGAACAATCTTCAAACTACATACAAACTCAATCCATATATTAAACCTGGCTTACCTATGAAAAATACCAATCAACTTATGAAAATTTTTGCAGGTTTTAAAGGTAATTTCAGTCGTCAAATATCCTATCTCTTTCAAATTAACTATAGTTTATACGACGATTTACCTTTCTTTATTAACGATACTACTTTACCCGAACATCATTTTATTTACATCTACGATGGTGTTAAAGGAAAAGAAACTCAAGAAGTTAAATTTAATGGCGAATTAGCCTACAAACTCAATCAAAAACTTAATATTATTTTAGCAGGAAACTATTATAAATATACCCTCGAACATTTAAACAAACCTTACCATAAACCAGAATGGGATATAATTTTTACTACTCGCTATAACTTGCGAAATAAAATAATTACACAGTTAGACATTTTCTCTGTTGGAACTCGATATGCATACGATAAACGAATACCCAATAACCCTATTAAACTATCGCCTATTTTAGATGTAAATCTTTCTTTAGATTATCATTATTCTAAATTATTGGGTGCTTTTCTGCATATCAACAATATCCTAAACAAAAATTATTACTATTGGAATTATTATCCTGTACAACGTATGCAAGTTTTATTTGGCATTTCATTAACTATGTAAATATAAAATACATACCTCGAAACCTTTGCAAAACTAAAATAAAACAACAGTATTCGTTAATGCAATTAAAAAATCAATCTTTTTTTCAATAATTTATAGATTGCTTCTCTACGTTTTTAATGATGAAAAAGGAGTTTTGCAAAGGTTTCTTTTGGAGTATTTTTAACCTAAGTAGGATGAATAAACAAATTCAATTAGACTAATAAAAATATTTTTAGAAGAATATAACCTACACCCACTGTCATACCAAGCCCGTCGAGGTATAACCATACGCAAAACTAAATGAGCATTGGGGTTCATTCTTCGACAAGCTCAGAATGACGGCAAAAAGGTTGGACTCGACCAAAAAAAGAAGTTTTGCAAAAGTCTTACCTTTTACATATTTCAACATCTAAGATTGTTATTCAAATTAGAATTAAATATCTAATTGGGGATAAATAATTTTTCGATTAACTTTGCCCAAATCAATAAAACAAAATTTTATGCGTAAGTTATTTCTTTTTATTATTTCGTTTTTGCTAGTATTCAACCTCATGGCCGACGAGGGCATGTGGCTGCTTACCATGTTGAATAAAAAGTACAGCGATTTACAAAAAGCTGGTTTAAAACTCTCGGCTGATGATATTTACAATGTAAATCGTTCATCGTTAAAAGATGCTATCGTGCAATTTGGTAATGGTTGTACGGGCGAAGTCATCTCTAAAAATGGTTTGATTCTCACCAATCATCATTGTGGCTATGGTCAAATTCAATATCATAGCACCGTTGAACACGATTACCTATCCGATGGTTTCTGGGCTAAGAGCTACGACGAAGAATTGCCCAACCCAGGACTTAGTGTTAGCTTTTTAGTACGTGTCGAAGACGTTACTTCGCAAGTATTAAAAGATATACCGGCTAATATTTCTGAATCTGAACGTGATGCCAAAATACAAGAAGCCTCTAAGCCTATCATTGCTAATGCTACTAAAGATAATGGTTATAAAGCCATCGTTCGCGATTTTTTTGGTGGAAACCAATATTTGTTACTTGTTTACGAAGTCTTTAATGATGTTCGTTTAGTGGGTGCGCCTCCTTCGTCCATTGGCAAATTTGGTGGCGATACCGATAACTGGATGTGGCCTCGTCATACCGGCGATTTCTCAATGTTTCGTGTTTATGCCGATAAAAATAATAAGCCAACTAAATATGCTAAAGATAATAAACCCTATACCCCAAAACATTCATTACCTGTATCATTAGGAGGCGTTCATCAAAACGACTATGTTATGATACTGGGCTACCCCGGAAGAACAAACCGATATATGACTTCTTATGGCGTAGAAGAAGCTATTGACCGCATAAACCCAACTATCGTTAAGATTCGCGATAAAAAGTTAGCACTATACCGCGAAGATATGAATAAAGATGCTAAAATACGAATTCAATATGCCTCAAAATATGCTCGTACGTCAAATTATTGGAAATATTATATCGGACAAACTAAAGGGCTGAAACGCTTACGTGTTGTAGATACAAAACGTCAACAAGAACAAGCTTTTATGAATTGGGTTAATCAATCGCCCGATCGGATTGCAAAATACGGAAACGTTATGAAAATGTATCAAGAAGCTTATACTAATTTAAAAGAATACAATTTATTTAAAACCTACTTAAGCGAAGCCGGTATCCGTGGAATAGATATCCTAGGCTTCGCTAATCGTTTTACTACTTTATATAAAGTACTCGAAACCGACACACTTGCTAAAGAAAAGAAAGACAAACTTATGGAGCGAATGAAAGCTGAAACCGAAGATTATTACAAAGATTTTAATGCTCCTACCGATCAAAAAGTACTTGCTGCATTATTGGCCATGTTTGCTCAAGATATTCCTGAAAAATATTTACCAACAGAATTAATTAAAATTAAAAAGAACTATAAAGGAAATTTTGAGAAATATGCCAAAGAAGCATTCGAAGTAAGTATATTTAGAAACAAAGAATCGGTTCTCGCTTATTTATCAAATCCAAACTATAAAAAATTAGACAAAGACCCCATTTTTTCACTGACTTATTCGATGGTTGGTGCTGGTAAAAAGTTTGATGCAGAATTTCAAAAAGATAAAGATAATTTAATCAAAGCCGAACGATTATATATTGCCGGTCTTATGGAAATGTATCCCGATAAAGTTTTTGCTCCCGATGCTAATTTTACCATGCGTTTAACTTTTGGACATGTTCTACCCTATTATCCAGCCGATGGGATTTTTTATGATTATTACACCACCCTTGATGGAATTATGCAAAAAGAAGATCCTACTAGCGACGAGTTTAAAGTTCCAGCTAAATTAAAAGAATTATGGAAAAACAAAGACTATGGTCCCTATGCCGAAAATGGTGTATTACGTACTTGTTTTTTAAGTAATACCGATATTACAGGCGGAAATTCAGGCAGTCCCGTTATTAATGCCAAAGGCGAACTTGTGGGACTTGCATTCGATGGAAACTGGGAAGCTATGAGCGGCGATATTGCTTTTGAACCCGATTTACAAAGAACAATTTCTGTTGATATTCGATATGTAATGTTTATCATTGATAAATTTGCTGAAGCTAAAAATATTATTAAAGAAATCGAATTTGTAAGATAAAAAGTTCTTATTAAAATAAAAATCTTGAAACAGCAGCTACATATACGGCTGCTGTTTCGCTTCTTAATATACTGTTCCCTAGTTGTATGGGCACAAATCCATGCGTTAAGGCAAATTCAGCTTCTTGTTCAGTAAAGTCGCCTTCGGGTCCAATAACAACTGTTAACTCATTTTTATTGATGGTTTGCATCCATTGACTTAATACAATGCGATTGCCTTCGCACATCGCTATGGCTTTATTGATTGAACCGCAGTTTTGAATAAAATGTGTAAACGTTTCTGCTTCGTTTATTTTAGGTAAATAGGCCTGACGGCTTTGCTTTAAAGCCGATATAGCTATCTTCTTAATACGTTCGGTGTTTATATGTTTTTTTTCAGTTCGAGTACATAAAATGGGAGTAATTTCGGCAATTCCCAATTCAACAGCTTTCTCTACAAACCACTCAAAACGGTCAGCATGTTGCAAAATAGATAAAGCTATATGAAGACGATTTTCGTTTGGCGGGACAATTTCCATCTCCTCAATTTGTAAAACAGTGTGTTTTATGTGGTTATCTACAATTTGAGCTTGCGCTAAGGTTCCTTGCCCATTGGTAAGTAAAACATAATCACCTATTTTCAAGCGTAAAGCTTTTATGGCATGTTTCGATTCTTCTTCGGATAACTGAATAGTAGTCAATTCCAACTCAGGTATATAAAAACATGAAAGATTTGAGCGAAATTTTTTCATGTGTAATTATTTTTTAATTTTTAAATTAAGGTCACATGGAATACGCCATTCGAATAAAGAGCAAGGCTTATTTGTGAGTGATAATTTCATTTTCGGTTGCTGTGAATTTATTCTCATGGCTATTTCATATTTATATTTGAATTTCTTTTAATGAGAATCCCATTTTAGTTAAATTTTCCGGACTTAATAATTCGTTTAACTTTGTTTCATCTATAAGTTTAAGCTTACGATTGGCTTCTATAATGTTAAGTCTATTTGTCTTCATAAATAAAGCTAAATCAGTTGCTTTGTGATAGCCTATATATGGTATTAATGCCGTTGAAATACTTGGACTCAAAAGTAGTTGCTCTAATGAACGTTCACTATCGATAGTTAAATTTATAAGGCAACGTTGAGATAATGCAATATTGGCACTAATCAATAACTTTAAGCTGTTAATTAATGAATATCCAATAATGGGTGTATAAGCATTCAAATCTAAGCAACCCTGTCCGCATAAATTACTGATGAGCATATCGTTGCTGTATATTTGATGCGCAATGCTAATAATGTATTCGTTAATAACAGGATTAACTTTTCCGGGCATAATGGAGCTTCCTGCTTGAACCTCCGGTAAGTGAACAATTCTAATTCCGGCGTCGGCAGATAATAAACGCAAGTCGTTGGCAATTTTTTCAAGATTTACAGCATGTGCCTTCAGTATAGCATGTATTTCTACAAAAGAATCGAGGTTTTGAGTAGTATCGGTCAAATTTTCACCTCTGGCAATAGGTAAATTGGTCATGCGTTTTAATTCATTAACCACTTCCATCATATAAAAACGTGGAATAGCTAAACCGGTTCCTATAGCACCGCCTCCTAAATTAACCACTTTTATGCGTTCGAAGCACTTTGATGTTCGCCACCAATCACGCGAAAGTGCATCGTTGTATGCCGAAAAAAGCTTACCAAAAGTAGTAGGAACTGCCTCTTGCATTTGTGTATAGCCTAATCGTAAAACATTACGGTACTTATTTTCTAAGCTTTCTAACAGTGAGCGCGTTTGATTAATAGCATCCTCCAACTCTTCTAACAACTTGAGTAAAGCCACTTTTAGGGCAGTGACTACGGTATCGTTAGTCGATTGGTATATATTGGCATGTTCAATAGGGTCAATTATTTCGTATTGTCCGGGTTGATGATTCAGATGAATTAAAGCCGCATTTGCAATAATTTCGTTAACATTCATATTGATACTGGTACCAGCTCCTCCTTGTATTGCCGGAACAATAAAATGCTCAAAGTAATGTCCTTGCTCTATTTTAGCAGCAGCAGCTTGCAAGGCGTTTAATATTTCGTCGCTGAAAAAAGGAATACGTTGATGAAGATTTTGCTTTTGAGCCTCGTTTTTAAAATGCTCATAGGTATAGTAACATGCGAGTTTAACCGTTCCCATAGCCTTGTACCATTCGATAGGAAATGGAATGGTGTTAGGGAAATTTTGATTAGCTCTAAGCGAATGAATGCCATACAAAGCATTATCGTCAATTTCGATAGCTCCTAAAAAGTCTTTTTCTTTTCTCATATAAAATTAGTGTGTTGAATACAAAACTACAAGATTTTTATGAAAAATATCGTTAATATCAATAGTTTATTTATTTTTGAATTCAATTTTTTACAAATGAAAGGTTTTGTAATATTTTTAATAATCATATTATCTTGCTATTTGCTTAATGCCCAATCATTATATTTTGAATTAAATGGTGGTTGGTCGGGTAATTTACCTTCAAAATTAAAGATAAAGCAACAAGGCTTTTCCGATATAAATTTTATAGCTCATTACGATGCCGAACCTTTTATTTCTCCTGTTTACTGGTTATGGCGTTTTTATTATATACCCGATAGCCTTAATGGTTGGATGTTTGAAGCGGTTCATCATAAATTATATTTAAAAAACACACCACCTGAAATTCAATATTTTGGTATTTCTCACGGATTAAATATGTTGATAATTAACAGAATTTATTATCCTCATCCCCAATGGCACGTAAATATTGGCATTGGTACGGTTCTAGCTCACCCAGAAAATAAAATACGAAATTATGCACTTAAAGGCGATGGAAATGGTATATGGGGTATGGGCTATTATTTATGTGGAATATCTAGCAATATATCTACAGGCATTCGCTTTTTTAAGAATAAAAAATTTCAAATCAATATCGAAGCTCGATTCAATGCCAGCTATTCAATTGTACCAATTGTCAATGGTAAAGCCTATGTTCTTAACTTTTCACCTCAAATAATTGCTGGTTTAGGTTATAGGCTTTGGCAAAAACAAAAATAATGAACAATTTTAATTTAATATTTGAATACCTGTCAAAGTTTTAGGTTTATATTTAATTGTAATTAAACCTCCAGCACTTGTTGCTTGAGAAATGGGTGGACTATATAATCGTTCCATCGCTAAAACGCCATAAGGTCCTACTCCTAATTGCGACATTTGATTTACTGGAAAAATAATACTTGTACTATTTAGCATATTAGTTGAAAACAAACGCGAATCGCCTTCTACATTACTATTTAACCATACCGTAATGGTTTCGTTTGCTTTAAGCGGTGAGCCTGTCCATACCAGTTCAAAGGGGACAGATTTGTAAATAGTGTCTAAACCTAAAGGAAAACCAACAGTATCAGTAATGGTCAGTGTATTTTGGAAAGTATGATTGTCTAAATCGGTATATTTAAATGTACCTGTTGTAACAAACGATGGGTATTGCTTTTCGTAGTATCCAAATGTTGGATTATAGGTTAATAAATCATTATTAAACATCACTTTTGCTGGGTCTTTTAATTCGAGTACTGTACCTGTAATACTACTAAACTTAAAAATAGCTCGTGCATAAGTTATTTTTGTGTTATTATCATATATCAATTGGTATTCAGCCCAAATTTTATCCTGATTAACATTATCTGATGTCTCTTTTTTACAAGATAAAAATAGCATAACAATAATAAATAAAAAAAAGTTAACTTTTTTCATGTGTAATTATTTTTTAAATTATATACTAAGGTTACATGGAATACGCCATTCGAACAAATAGTGATGTTTGTTTGTGTGTAAATTTCATTTTCGGTTTGTGTGAATTTGTTCTCATGGCTATTTCATAATAGCTTAATTTAAAAGACAATCAAAATTAAAAAAATAATTTTAAAATATCAAAATTTCTTAAAATATATTTAAATAGGAAAAGAGTTGAGCTCTATAATGTGCCCGGAACAGGACTCGAACCTGCACACTCTTGCGAATACTAGTCCCTGAAACTAGCGCGTCTACCAATTCCGCCATCCGGGCAAAGAGTTTGCAAAATTATAAATTTTCAAGAATAAATTTAGTCATTTTTGAAAATAAATGGTAACGTGTGTTTTTACCTGTATAAATGCCGTGGTTACTATTGGGATAATACATGGTTTGAAAATCTTTATTGTTTTCAACAAGCTTTTTAATAAGTTCGACGCTATTTTGAAAATGAACATTATCGTCAGCTGTTCCGTGAATTAGCAAATACTTACCTTTTATTTTTTTTGTATGGTTTATAGGTGAATTATCATCATATCCTGTTGCATTATCTTGAGGTAAACCATTATAGCGTTCGGTATAAATAGAATCGTAATATCGCCAATTTGTAACAGGAGCAACAGCAATCGCTAATTTAAATTGCTGCGAACCTTTTTCAAGACAAAGTGTAGATAAATATCCACCAAAACTCCAGCCCCAAATACCGATACGTGTAGAATCAATATATGATAATTTTGACAATGCTTTAGCTGCTTCAATTTGGTCAATGGCTTCGTATTTACCAAGATTTTTATAAGTGCATTTTCTGAATTCCGCTCCTCGAGCACCGGTTCCTCTATTGTCAACTGCCACCACAATTACACCTTGCGACGCTAAATGCTGATACCATAGTGCATTATAATCCCATTTATCTAATACTTCTTGCGAACCAGGACCACCATAAATACAAAACATAACCGGATACTTTTTATTTGCTTCCATTTTTTGAGGTTTTAGTATCCAAGCATTCAATTCTATTCCTTCAGAAGTTTTTAGTACAATAAATTCTTTTTTCGATAGATTAGCTAATTGAAGTTTCGATTTTAACGCTCCGTTATCTTCTAAAACACGTATAGTTTTACCTGTATTATCACAAAGTGTATAAATCGAAGGTGTTTCAGTATTAGAAAATTCATTTATAAAGTAGGTAAATGTGCTATTAAAAATGGCTTCGTTTGTACCATCATTTAATGTCAGACGTTTCTTTTCACCGGTTTTAATATTTATGGAGTAAACATTTCGTTGCATAGGAGAAGTTTCGGCAGAAGTATAATAAACAATTTGCTTAACATCATCATAACCATTTAATTGAGTAACGTCCCATTTTCCGCTAGTAACTTGTTTTAGAAGCTTCCCATTTATGTCATACTGATAAATATGGTTAAAACCATCTTTATCGCTTGTAATAAAAAACGATTTCCCATCTTTAGCAAATATTATTTCCGGTAATTCTATATAAGTATTATTTTGCTCTGTGTAAATACATTGACTTTGACCATTTTCAGCATTTATTAGAAATAATTTCATCGTGTTTTGTAAACGATTTAATTTTAAAGCCATTAAAGTATTAGGGATTTTTGTCCAATATATACGAGGTATATAAAAATCGCTATCGTTTTCGAGTTGAACCACAATATTTTTTTGATTTTTAACTTGGTATATATGTAAAGATATAAGACTATTTTTTTCACCAGCCTTTGGATATTTATATTTATACTCTTCAGGGTAAAGACCTTTATACATTGGTATAGAAAATTCTTTTACCTGTGACTCATCGAATTTGAGATAAGCAATATAATTATCATCAGGCGACCATTCAAAGGCTTTTGAAAAACTAAATTCTTCTTCATATACCCAATCGGGAATACCATTAATTATTTTATTTTTTTGGCCATCAATGGTAATTGCTGTTTCCGAATTTATTTGAAGATCTTTTATATATAAATTGTTTTTAAAAACATAGGCTACCTTTTGTCCACTCGGCGAAAGAGTTGCCTCTTGAACTTTGTTTTCATTAATAAGTTTAAGCTCTTTATTTTGAATATTATAAATATAATATTTATTGATAGATGAATGACGATAAATACGTTCCTTCTCTGAAGCAATCAATATACTTTTTTCATCATCTGAAAAATCATATGATTCAATTTTTGATGGTTTAATAGCAGAACTAATATTATTAAGCGAAAATAAAGTTTTAATAGTTTTTCCGGTTTTAAAACTATATTGCACAATAGATTCGCCATTTTCATTAATCGTATAACTTTCGCCATTACTCATAGATCTAATGTCATCTAATGATGCTGGATAATACTTATAGGTTACCCATACATCTTCGAGCGATACATTTTGTGCAATAATAAAAGATGAAACAAAGAATAATAAAATAGTTGCTAATGATTTCATACAATTTTTTTTCGTAAAGATTGAAATTATTTTGCGTATTTGCAACCTCAATCAGCTACAATTAAAAAATAAATTGACATTTTTTAGAATGGGGCACTTGCATTAAAATCAAAATCTCTATTGGGTTCTATGTCCTCCGTATTGTTTTTTTGATTCATTTTTGATTCAACAGTAATGCTTCCCTTAATAACAGTATCTTCTTCAAATTGGTCGTAATCAGTAAACTTAGCATAACTTTCAATAAATCGTAGATTTACATCTGTAACAGCACCATTACGATGCTTTGCAATAATAATTTGTGCTAAACCTTTGGTAGACAAACCATCTTCTTCGTCTAAACCGTATTTTTCAGGTCGATGTATAAAAATTACAAGGTCTGCATCTTGTTCAATAGCACCCGATTCACGTAAATCGCTTAATTGCGGGCGTTTACTTCCGCTACGAGTTTCAACCGAACGATTAAGCTGCGATAAAGCAATAATAGGAACATCTAAATCTTTGGCTAAAGCTTTTAGCGATCGTGAAATAGCCGATACTTCTTGTTCGCGAGTCCCTTGCGATTTATCATTTACATGCCCCGTCATTAATTGTAAGTAGTCAATAATAATTATTTTAACTCCATGTTGAGCAACTAAGCGACGTGCCTTAGCTCTTAGAGCCGAAATAGAAATAGCAGGCGTATCGTCTATAAATATTTTTGCATTTTCAAGATTTTTAATTTTTGTTTCAAGACGTAACCATTCATTTTGAGTAAGTTCGCCTGTGCGTATTTTTGAAGCATCTATTTCTGTTTCAGCTGATATAAGACGATTCACAAGTTGAACCGACGACATTTCTAAGCTAAATACTGCGACGGGTGCATTGTGTTCAACAGCCATATTCCGAGTCATAGACAGCACAAAAGCAGTTTTACCCATACTAGGGCGTGCAGCAATTATTATAAGGTCTGACTTTTGCCAACCCGAAGTAATGCGGTCTAAAGCAACAAACCCAGAAGGTACACCACTCATTTTATCTTCGCGTTTTGCGGCTTCTTTTATTTGATCAATAGCCTGATGAATAATACTGTCAATAGGTTGTGCTTCGCGACGAACACTCCCGTACGAAAGATTAAAAAGAGCATTTTGGCTTTCATCTAACAAGTCGTCAACATCTTCTTCGTCATTATATGATTTACGTTGAATCTCATTCGAAATTCTTATAAGTTCACGCTGTATGTATTTTTGCATAATAATGCGTGCATGAAACTCAACGTGTGCAGACGAAGCTACTCGCTGTGTGAGTTTTGCTAAATATGCAGGACCACCTATTTCTTTTAGCTCCTTACGACGCGATAACTCATCTTTTACAGTAAGCATATCAACGGGTTGCATATCCTTATACAACTCCAAAATAGCTTCGTATATTTTTCGATGAATATCGCTATAAAAACATTCAGGTTTTAATATATCAATAACAATATTACAAGCATCTTTATCTATCATCATCGCACCCAAAACGGCTTCTTCAAGGTCTAAAGCTTGTGGTGGAATTTTTCCGGTATTATCGTTTAAAATTTGTTCTGTGCTTTTATTGGAATTCAATTTCTTAGCCATAAACTTTGATTTTTCCAAATGTAATGTACCCATTTTTATCTGACAATTTTTTTTGAAAAATCTTTTCAACTTCGTATCTTTGATAACGTGTTAATAAAATCTTAGATAAAAATTTTGATTTGTAAAAAATATGAAAATGTTTTATTTAATACCAATATTTATATTTCTGATATTCATACAATTATCATGCGAAAGAAAAAAAATAAATGAGCCCCCATCGCTGAATATATATTTGCCCATCGAAAACAGTACTTTTAAAGCAATTGATACCTTTGAAGTAAAAGCTACAGCTACCGACGATAATGCAAAAAATATAAGATTTAGCCTTTATATTGCCGATAATAATTTACAAGCTGTAAATACCCCTTTAGTTTATAATTTTTCAGGCAATTTTGCAACGCTACAAATTAATTATATCTTAAATGAACGTTGGCTCAACTCCGGAAGCTATTACTTGGTTGTAACAGCAAGCGACGACGAATTAATTACTCGCCAATATGCTCGTATTCAAATTTCAAGTATTCCTAAAAAATTAATTGGCTATGTCGTTGGTGTTAAATCCAATTCTGGATGCGATATATATATAGGAGATACAAATTTTGTTTTTACAAAACAATTTTCAACTTCGAATAGTATTACTGGCAATTTTAATTCATATTCTAAATTAATTAATATTGTAACAACAGACGGAAAGCTGAAAGCATATCAATACCCTTATTTCAACGAAGTTTTTAGTATAGTTGCTCTTAATAAAATTGGTAGCCCATTCAAAGCCGATATTTATGATAAATATCCATATACTTATGTTACCAATGCAAATGGAAGTATTATTTCAGTTGACCATAATGGGCAAATACGCAATATATACAGAACTTTATTTAGCCCATATCGTTTAATTCTATGGGAAGAAATATGGGTTTGTTTAACTGAATTTTATCCACAACAATATAGCTGGATTGAAGTACCTCAAATGACTAAAAATTATCAAAACAATTATCCTATTAATGATATTATTCCTTTTGATAATGAACGATGTTTAGCTATTCAACAAGATGGTAATCAAGTAATTTTTTATACATATAAGCCAGAAATAAATTATTTTAATTCTTTCGGACATCCTCAGAGTGGGCAATACAACGGAGGAATAAATATAAACCAAGATGTATATGTATCAATCGATACTAAAATTTTCCAAATAGACCCTATTTATGGAAATTTATCGAATATATACAATGGCGAACCACTTTCAATGTTAAAATGGGAAGAAAATGAGCATAATTTATATGCTGTAAATAATAACAGATTTATTATGCTAAAATGGCAACCACTTCAACTAATTTATAGCAAAGATTTTGACGATAAAATAATTTTTTACGATTTTATTTACGAATGATAGCTTTAAGTAGTTAAAAACAAAAATAAAAATCACTTACAAAATCATAAATTAAACTAAAAATTTAAACTATTTTTGTATTATGGTTATTTACAATAAAAACTATAAATATCCTAAATAATTATTTATTTTGTCATTTTATATAGAACCTTATGTCAAAACTTAAAATTAAATAAAGATGAAAAAACTTATTCTATTATTAATATTCGTATGGATAACCTATCCATTTTTTTCACAGTCTATTGCTTATAAAGCAGAAGAAGACGGCTATTTTAGCAATTCTTTTGAAACAAAAGCCGGATTAGTACTGGTTGGCAATAAACAAAACGATTTATATCTATTAAAAAATGGTAAACTAAGTACTTTAGTTTCTGCACCCGGCTGCGCTCGTTATATTCAACTATCGCCCGATAGTTTATCTGTAGCTTTTAAGTACATTCACAAAGATGGGTACCAACAACCTGCTATTATTAACCTAAATACTCAAAAGCTCACCTTTTTATACTCCCAAGTACCACTTTGCGGACAACCAACATTTGATGCTCAAGGTAAAATTTATTTCACAATTGGTAACGAACTCAAAGTTTATCAAAACGGCAATACCCAAAGTTTTCAATTACCGCTCTATGTCAACTATATTGCAGTTTCGCACAATGGCAATTTAGTAGCTTTTGCCGACGATGACAAAGGTATATATTTATTTAATTTAACTACTTTAGAAACGAAGCTTATTGGCACGCCGGCTTGTTTTTATCCTGCTTTTTCATTCGACAATCATTATTTAGCCTATGGTTCAAATCCACACTTATTATATGTTTATGATCTGATAAACAACAAAACCCTGGGACCTATTGATATGGCAGGTTTTAAATGGCATCCTTTCGAAAACAAACTCGTAGGTATTCACTCCACTTCGAAAGATTTTGAAATATTAAGCAGCGATGTTTGGCAAGTATCTTTACCTAATTTAACTATTGAGGAAATTACACACTCACCAGAATTTGAATCATCTGTTAATTTCGATGCCTATGGGAATTACAGAATCACTTATTTGACAGAATATGCAGTAAAAAAACTTACCACCCAAAAAACAACACAACTGTTATATAAAACCTCAACTTTAGATCAATCGAGCCTTTATCCCGAAGCCAATACCAAAGCTGATGTTACCGTTCCGGGTACCGTCCCCTATGTGCATCAAGTGTACGATACTCCTTCATGGCATTCGGGTTATGGAAGCTGTGCACCCACAACGTCTATCATGGCATTGGCATATTACAATCGCTTACCTAAATGGTCGGTTACTGTTGATCACGGTAAAACTTGGGACCCACACGTTAACGATTACGGTAGCTATGTTGCCGATCGTTATCGCTTTAACGAATGGTATTACCAAGAAACAGCCGATGATTATGCTGGGAACACTGCTTATGGAGGCTATGGTTATATGTGGACTGGTTCATATTCGCCCAATAGTCGAATGAAAAACTACATTCAAAACCACTATTTAACGTCCAATCAATATTGGACTACTTCATGTACCTACTCAGCTACAACTACCGAAATCGACAATGGTTATGTTCACCCAATTTGTTGTTATCTTACCAGTTCAGGTCACTTGGTTTTAGCCATTGGATACAAAACCGGTCAACATACATTAATATTTAACGATCCCTATGGCAACAAAAATACACCTGGATATCCAAGCTACGATGGTGCTTATTCATATTACGACTGGCCAGGCTACAACAACGGTTACGTAAATCTCGATGCCAACGGCAATTATGGTTATGTTGCGTGGACGGTTGCAGCACGTGGCACACAACCTGTATACTCCGATACCATCATTGACGATAACCATTTTAATCATGGCTTTTTTATGAACAATGTAAATAATGGTTCACACATGCGTTATTTTCGCGATTTTAATGTAGGTTACGGCGGACATAGCTGGTACACTTTAGGTATGGCAACAGGAAGCGATATTTGTTTTTGTACATGGACGCCAACTATTCATCAAAACGGTTACTTCAATGTTAAAGCTTTTATTCCCAGTCAAGGATCTAATACAACTCACGCTAAATATAAAATTTTTCATGCTAATGGTGTCGACAGTGTTATTATCAACCAAAACACACATCGCAATCAATGGGTTGATTTAGGAACCTATTATTTTACTACTAATGGTCAAAAATATGTGTATTTAGGCGATTTAACTGGTACAACCGGCGATTCCATAGCATTCGACTGTGTAAAATTTAGCCCTATGCAAGTTGATAATATCGCTCCATCAACTTCTATTTCGACCAATGGAACCTGGAAAACACAAGATTTTACTGCTACTTATATCGATTCAGACAACGATTCTGTTGAAAAAGCTTTTTACCAAGTGCTCGATTTTAATGGCAATTACTGGTTTGCCAACCATCAACGTGGCTTCTTTGGCGACAACTTCGATACCTTACAACCGTTGTGGGCAATATACAATGGAACATGGAATGTTAGCAATGGCGAACTCATACAAAGCGACGAAAACGAAACAAATACAAATATTTATGCTCCATTAAATCAAACACTTTCTAATCGTTATCTTTATCATTTTAAAGCCAAAGTTAGTGGTAATGGTACCAACAAACGTTTCGGCTTTCACTTTTTTTGCGATGATGGTAATTTAGAAAATAGAGGTAACTCTTATTTCATTTGGTTTAGAGTCGAAGGTCAAACACTTGAATTTTATAAATCGACCAATAATGTCATTCAGCAACAGAGCATTATAAATGGAATTACGACTAATCCTAATCAATGGTACGATTTTAAAATAACCTACGATAGAATAACGGGGAAAATATGTGTTTGGCGTGATGATATTTTTCTTGGCACATGGACAGACCCTACCCCCTATTCTACTAACGGCAATTACATAAGCTTTAGAACCGGTAATGCAGTACTTAACGTAACAGAATTAAAGGTATATCGTTCAAGAACCACCACCACTAACATCAGCTTAGGCGATTCAACTAAAGATATTCGTTACCAGAATCCAAACCCAACAACCTATGCAGCAAAAATTAAATCAATAGTAGTTGATGCGTATAACAATTTATCACCTATTGCCTATCATGATTTAAATGTTGACTGGACAGCCCCCTTAACCATTAGCTTAATAAACGACGGAAGTATTAGCGATGTTGACACTGTTATGAATCCTAACCAAATTGAAGCATACTGGACAAATACAAACGACCCTCATAGCGGCATCGCTTATTATGAAGTATCGCTAGGTACATCGCCATGCAACGATGATATAGTAAATTGGACTCAAGTTGGATTAGTTAATCAATATACATTCAACAACTTACAACTCAATCAAGGTCAAACTTATTACACCAATGTTCGGGCTGTAAATAATGCCGGTTTAGTAAGTGCTTGCACTTCCAGTGATGGATTTATTGTTGGCAGCAATTTGATTGCCGATTTCTATGCCGTTGATAGCATTTTATATTTACCCAATGCTTACGCAATTTTTGTAAATACTTCTCTCAATGCTCAGAGCTATTTATGGAATTTTGGCGATGGAAGCACCTCTACCGATATGAACCCCTTTCACCTTTATATCGATACTGGCTCTTATACTGTTAGTCTTAAAGTATTTAATAATACCATGCAAGATTCTATTATCAAACAAAATTACATTCATGTTCAAGCAGCGAATTTGCTCCCAGCTAATAAGCTTTCTAGCGTTTACTATTTTCCCAATCCCGTTAAAGAGAAACTCACAATTGTGGTAAATTCGGCGACTAAACAAAAGCTTTCATACCAAATTAAAGATATTACAGGTAAAACCATAACCAATGGACAAATTGAAACAAACAAACAACAAAACATTGATTTTTCAACTCTAAGTAAAGGATGTTATATCATTCAATTTGAAAATGAATGGATAAAAAAATTGTCAATAATTAAACAATAATTTTTTTGGTTAGCCAATAAAAAACCTGTACTTTTATTTCAAAATTTTTGAACTATGGGAATGCATATAGCCGTAGCCGGTAATATAGGCTCAGGAAAAACTACTCTTACTACCTTATTATCAAAACATTATAAATGGGAAGCACACTTTGAAGATGTGGATGACAACCCATACTTAAACGATTTTTACGACGATATGCATCGTTGGTCTTTTAACCTTCAAGTGTACTTTCTAAACAGTCGCTTTAGTCAAATATTAGAAATTCGTAAATCGCCTAAAACAGTTATTCAGGACCGTACTATTTATGAAGACGCCCATATCTTTGCTCCTAACTTACATAGCATGGGACTTATGTCATCACGCGATTTTGAAACTTATTTTACTTTATTTAACCTTATGTCTTCGTTAGTTCAACCACCCGACTTACTTATATACTTACAGGCTTCGGTTCCTAAGCTAGTAGAACAAATTCAAAAACGCGGACGAGAATACGAAGCCAGTATCCGACTCGATTATTTAAAAAGCTTAAATGAACGCTATGAAGCTTGGATTTCAAATTACAATTTAAGCAAAATTTTAATTGTAGATGTGGATAATAACGATTTTAGTAACAATCCACAAGATTTAAGCAAAATAATCGATCAAGTAGATGCCGAACTACATGGTTTATTTAAAGTCAAATAAAAAAACTTCTTACCTATTCTTTTCCCAAATATGAGCATCTTTTACAGTAGCATTTTCTATAAATAGTTTTACTATTGTTATTTTGGTATGAAAGCCATATAAACCGGCTGCACCAGGATTAACAAAGAGCCAATTATATTTTTTATCGTACATTATTCGTAAAATATGCGAATGCCCTCCTATTACTAAATTATATTTCGAACTTTGCAAAATAGGAATAACATTTTTATCGTATTTATTTGGACAACCTACTATATGCTTCATAAAAACATTTACGCCCTCAATAGTGAATTGTTGAATTGCTGGAACTTCTTTTTTTATTAGATTTCCATCGATGTTACCATAAACAGCTCTTAGAGGTTTAAAACTTTTAAGTGCATTTAATACTTCTATTGAGCCTATATCGCCAGCATGCCAAATTTCATCACAATCTTCAAAATAACGATATACATAATCGCCCAAATAGCCATGTGTATCCGATAAAAGCCCTATTTTAACCATTTAATTTAACATCAAAATCATCTGCATCTAAATAGGCTGGAAATTCTTTTTTAAAATCGGAAAGAGCACTATACGAACATGTAGCAAGAATAGCCATTTCTGAATTATCACTTGCTTCATCTATTACATTTCCTTTATAATCGATAAACATGGTTGCACCATTATATTTAACTCCATTACCATCAGTGCCACAACGATTTACCCCAATCACATAGCATTGATTTTCAATAGCTCTTGCCATTAAAAGTTTTTTCCAAGCATCTATTCTTGCTTGAGGCCAATTGGCAACTACTAATAAAACATCATAATTGTTTTTGTTTCGCAACCATACTGGAAAACGCAAGTCATAACAAATAGAGGGTTTTATTTTCCAATTTAAATAGTTTATGATGATTGATTTATTACCTGAAGCATATATTTTATCTTCGTTTGCCATTCTAAACAAATGCCGTTTATCATACATAAAATAATTACCATTCGGCTCAAAAAAGAAAAAACGATTAACATAACGCTCGCTATCTTTAATCATTAAGCTACCTGCAATAGCTGTTTTATATTGATTAGCCCATTTTGAAAGTTGTTTTAAAGGTTTAGAATCGTTTTCTAATGAATTTGAAAATACATTCATCGAAAAACCTGTTAAAAACATTTCTGGGAAAACAATTATATCTGCCTTTGAACTATAATTTTCAATCCAAAATTTTATTTTTTGCAGGTTTGCATCTACATTTTCCCATATAATATCTAGCTGAATAGCTGCAATGCTAATATTATTCATCATATTGTGGTGTATCAAATTGCAAAGGCTTTTTAGCTATTACTCCCTGGTAGCACTCTGCTATTTGTTTTAGAACTTCGTTATAGGGTAAATTATAATCAATTTCTCTTACGGGTCCTAATATTTTATGCCCGTAATCGAGTTTTGTTACTACAATAGGAACTTGAGCTTTTTGTGCTATTAAATAGAATCCTTTTTTCCATCGTTTTGTTTTTTTTCGAGTTCCTTCGGGAGTAATGACTAAATAGAAAAATTCGTTTTGTTTAAAATGTTCAACCATTTGATCTACCATATTATTTTTAGTATTACCTCTATCAACTGGAACTCCTCCTAATGCTTTGAGTATATAGCCAAATGGAAAAACAAAAAATTCCTTTTTTATTATAAATCGCGTTTTAAGACCAAAATGATGCAATGCAAGCCAACCATTGATAAAATCCCATACACTCGTATGGGGTGCTGCTATAATAACCATCTTTTTATATGCAGGAAAAGTGCCTTCGATTTTCCAACCGAGGCACTTTAAAGCAAGCGTTTGCCAACGCATATTTTAATAGTTTTCAGCTAATATCTCAAAAAATGATTTAGAATGTAAACAAGCAGGACAAGTTTCGAGTGGTTTTGTACCTTCGTGAACATAACCACAATTTCGACAAACCCATTTTACTTTTTCGTTACGTTCAAAAACAGTTCCATCAATTATATTTTGTAGTAGTTTGCGATAGCGTTTTTCGTGTTCTGCTTCTACTTTTGCTATCATTTTAAATGCAGTAGCAATTTCTTTAAACCCTTCTTTCAATGCAACTTCGGCAAAATAAGGATACAAATCAGCCCATTCTTCATGTTCGCCATTAGCAGCAGCTTCAAGATTTTCTTTTGTTGTGCCAATAATACCAGCTGGATAAGTAGCGGTTATTTCGAGCATTCCACCTTCTAAAAATTTAAAAAAACGTTTTGCATGTTGCTTTTCTTGGTCTGCTGTTTGTTGAAAAATAGCAGCTATTTGTTCGTATCCTTCATTTTTAGCAACTTTTGCATAAAACTCATAACGATTTCGTGCTTGTGATTCACCAGCAAATGCTTTTAATAAATTTTTTTCGGTTTCTGTTCCTTTTAAACTCATATAAAATTATTTTTTAAATACCATTTTTTGAATTTCAATATCTTTTAATTGACGTAATTCTTCTTCAAGATTTTGCATCTCTTGCTTATCGCCATACAATTCTAATAAAATTATACCACTATTGCTGCAATATCCATTTACAACTTCGTGTAACCCTAAACGTGTTTTAATTGAACAACCAAAGCGAGTTAATAAATTTTGCACAGCTAAAGCATTCTTTGAACGTTCTTGAATATGAATACCTAATATTACTACTTCTTCCATAATATTTTTTTGGAGCTAAGTTAATATAAATTCAAATAAAATTAAATAGTAAAATTCATTTCTTGCAATTCAATTCCCTCAATTTGTTTTATTGCTTCTAAAAATTGCTCGTAGTGATATTTATCATCAATTATTTGCAATATAATGAATCCTACTCTACTGCATGTATATTCGCTTACTTCATGAAAGCCGAGTCTTGAACGTATAATACAACCAAAATCGCTCAATACCTTTTGTGTTTTACCTGCTTCTTTTATGCGGTCTTTAATAGCAATACCAACTATTTTATAATTTGTCATAATGTTAAGGTTTTATTATTAAAAGTAAATATCACGTTCACCATTTTTAATACGTTCTATTCTATTTTTAAGTTCATTTACATTCATATGTCCTTGCAAACCAGCAATTTCATTTTCAATTGCTTTCCACCCTTTTTCTTGTACATCGGGTGTTGCATAATCGATTAAATATTCTGTTAAGGTTAAAATTGCATTGGGCGAACAATATCGTTTAATAAAACCGGGTACGGAGAATTCCATAAAATGTTCTCCTGTTCTACCTTTTCGATAGCAAGCAGTGCAAAATGAAGGTAAATATCCTTGATCGAGCAAATCGCTAATTATTTCATTAAGCGAACGATCATCATTAATTTTAAATTGTTCGCGATTTAAATCTTGCTCACGATTAAGCAATTTTGCTTTGGCATATCCGCCTAATTCTATTACTGTTCCACCATCTATTTGACTCACACCAAAACGCATAACTTCTTTCCTTACGTTTGCATTTTCTCGAGCTGTTAGAATCATACCCGTGTATGGTACAGCCAAACGCAAAATAGCAATTAGTTTAACAAAATCATCATCAGACACCATATATTTAGATCCAACTGATAGCTCCGAAGCATCTTTAATACGTGGAAATGAAATGGTATGAGGACCAACATTATAGCATGCTTCTAAATGATTAGTGTGACGAATCAAAGCCATCACCTCGAAACGCCAATCGTACAGGCCAAATAACGCACCTATCCCAACATCATCTATTCCTGCTTCTTGAGCTCTATCAAGTGATGTCAATCGCCATTCATAATCCTTTTTCTTACCTCCTACATGATACCAAGTATAAGCATCGGGGTGATAGGTTTCCTGAAAAATTTGATATGTGCCAATACCAGCTTTACCAATTGTTCTGAAGCCTTGAATATCGAAAGGTGCAGCATTGATGTTTACACGTCTTATTTCACCATAACCTTTTTTAACACTATATACTAACTTTACTGTATGAGCAATATATTCGGCAGAATACTCAGGATGTTCACCATAAACCAGAATAAGACGTTTTTGACCATTATCTTCCAATGCTTCTACTTCTTTAACAATCTCATCATCGGTTAAAGTTTTACGAATAGCTTTAGTATTTGTAACTTTAAATCCACAATATTGACAATTATTTGAACATTTATTACCAATATATAAAGGTGCAAATAAAACAATTCTATTTCCATATACTTTTTCTTTAAGCACACGAGCCCCTTGTTTTATTTCTTCTATTAATTCTGGGTCAGTAGTATTTATGAGCACTGCCGTTTCTTCTAAATTTAAACGTTGTTTATCGAGCGATTTTGCAATTACTTCACGTACTCTTTGCTTATCAGGTTTAACATTGTTGATATAATTCCAAATTTCGTCTGGATCAATAAATGGTTGCATCCGTTTATCTTCGATAGAGTACTTTTCTGGCTTAAATTTCATATTTCTTTTAAATTAAAAATTATTAGGTACAATAATACTTAATATTTGCATATAAAAAAATGATTTTTGTTAGTTTTTCAAGTTTTGAACATATATTTGCGATAAAAAATAATGTCGTTATCTTTGAAACAAAAATTGAAATGATAGCACCTTCTATTTTATCAGCAGATTTTACTCATTTAGCAGAAACTATTGAATTACTTAATAAAAGCGAAGCAAGTTATATTCATCTCGATATTATGGATGGCACATTTGTTCCAAACATAACTTTTGGGATGCCTATTGTCAAACAAATAAAAAAGATTGCTCAAAAACCTTTAGATACCCATTTAATGATTATTCAGCCCGAGCGTTACATTGAGCAATTTGCCGATGCGGGTTCAGATATCATTACTGTTCATTTTGAAACATGTCCTCATTTACACCGTACCATTCAGCAAATAAAACAAATAGGTATAAAAGCAGGTGTTTCAATCAATCCACATACTCCTGTTTCTGTTCTTGAAAATATTTTAAGCGAAGTCGATTTAGTACTTGTAATGTCAGTTAATCCTGGTTTTGGTGGACAAAAATTCATTGATTTTTCTTATAAAAAAATTACTCAATTGAACGAAATACGTAAAAAACAAAATTTATCGTTTTTGATAGAAGTTGATGGTGGTGTATGTTTAGAAAATGCTGCAAAACTTTATCAATCAGGAGCTAATATTTTAGTTGCAGGTAATGCAGTATTTAACCACTCCAGACCCATCGAAGCTATTAAAGAATTAAAAAATGTAAATAATAAGTAATCTTTGACAAATAAAAAACAATTTCTACCTTTGCAAAGTTTTTTATCACGGGGTGTAGCGCAGTTGGCTAGCGCGCCACGTTCGGGACGTGGAGGCCGGTGGTTCGAGTCCACTCACCCCGACTATTATTATGTTTATTAAATACAATATATTTAATTATTATACGTTTTATCAAACTCAAATATACCATTATATAAAAAGTTATGAAAAAGCTATTTATCGTTTTCTTAGTTACATGTCAAAGTATTTTCGTTAGCAATGCACAAATTTCTAATCAAACCTTAAATGGTAGAGATGGAGAAGCCAATGTTATTACTACTGCAGTTCCTTTTTTAACTATAGCTCCAGATTCAAGATCAGGCGCAATGGGCGATGCAGGCGTAAGTACTAGTCCTGATATAAACGCTCAACATCACAATCCCTCTAAGTACGTATTTATGAAAAATGATTTTGGTATTTCAATATCCTATACACCTTGGTTACGTCAATTAGTTAATGACATCAATTTAGCTTATGTAGCAGCATACAAAAAAATTGGTGGTGGTCAAGCATTAAGTGGTTCTTTACGTTATTTTTCACTTGGTGACATTACTTTTACTAATATAAATGGCGATATTACTGGTCAACATAAGCCGAATGAATTTGCTCTTGATTTTGCCTATAATCGCATGTTAGGCGAACATATTAGTGGTTCTATTGCATTACGGTATGTTAATTCTAACCTTACAGGTGGTTACTCTGGTACTGGTCCTCAAACTAAAATTGGACAAGCTTTTGCTTCAGATGTTTCTATGTTTTACAAAAAAGAATTAGAAGTTCAAAAGAAAAAAGCAGAATTAAATATTGGCGCCAACATTTCAAATATTGGCTCTAAAATGTCTTATACCGATGGTGCTGTAAAAGATTTCTTACCTGCAATGCTTAGGGTCGGCTCTTCTTTTAAACTCGATATGGACGATTATAACAGTATCTTAGGTGTTTTAGAGCTTAGTAAGCTTTTGGTTCCTACCCCTCCTATTTATTATGCTGTTGGCGACACCTTACCCGATGGGTCAATTGTTACCATTCCTCAAAAATATGTTCGTTATGGCAAACCTTCGAATGTTTCTGTACCTACTGGAATATTTCAATCATTTTGGGACGCACCAGGAGTACAACTCGATCCATTAAATCCAGACGATAGAAGCCGTGCAAAAGAAGAATGGAGAGAAATTAATTGGTCTTTTGGTTTAGAATATTGGTACTCAAAGCAATTCGCTTTACGTGGAGGTTATTTTCATGAAGATGCTACAAAAGGGAATAGAAAATTTTTTACCGTTGGTCTTGGATTAAAGCTTAAAGTTTTTGCACTTGATTTTTCTTATCTCATTCCAACCTCACAACGACACCCTCTTGGTAATACATTACGGTTTACTATAATGTTCGATTTTGAAGCTACTAAAAAAGATGCTAATAATTCTAACAATAAAAATTAATGCAATTTAGAATTGGCTTTGGCTTTGATGTCCATCGTTTAGACGATAACTTACCTTTTATATTAGGAGGTGTTACTATTCCTAGTGCCAAAGGTATGGTTGCTCATTCGGATGGTGATGTACTTTTACATGCTATATGCGATGCCATGCTTGGAGCTGCCAATTTGGGCGATATTGGTACGCATTTTCCTGATTCTTCTAAAGAATACAAAAACATTAGTAGCTTATTACTACTAAAAAAAACACATGAGTTAATCAAAGCAAATGGTTATTCTATTTCGAATATTGATTCTACAGTAGTAGTTGAAAAGCCTAAAATAATGCCTTATATTGCTGCAATGCAAAATAATATTGCCCAAAATTTAAATTTAACAACGCATCAAATTTCTATAAAAGCGACTACTAACGAAAAATTAGGATTTATTGGCAAAGAAGAAGGAATTACTGCTTATGCAGTAATATTATTATTTAATCCCAATATATCATTTTAAAAATTGGGCTTATGAAAATATTCTAAATAAAATTCATGAATATGATTAGCTGCATCATTTGCATCATCGGCGATATACAATAATTCTAAATCTTTTTCACTAATATTATGTTCTTCGTTTAATACTTTTTCTTTTATCCAATTGATTAACCCTCCCCAATAATCACTACCTACTAATACTATTGGAAATCGTGCTATTTTATGAGTTTGTATCAGCGTTAAAGATTCAAAAAGTTCATCAAACGTACCAAATCCGCCGGGCATAATAACAAAACCTTGTGCATACTTCATAAACATCACTTTTCGCACAAAGAAATAATTAAAATTAATAATCTTATCTTCGTCAATATAAGGATTGGGATGTTGCTCAAATTCTAAAACTATGTTAACTCCTACCGATTTTCCCCCTCCTCTCTTTGCTCCCTTATTAGCTGCCTCCATAATTCCAGGACCACCGCCAGTAATAATTCCGAATCCCTTTTGAGTAAGGTTAAAAGCAATTTCTTCGGCTAATTTATAATATTTGTTATCGGGCTTTGTACGAGCAGAGCCAAATATTGAGACACAAGGTCCAATTTGCGATAATTTTTCAAATCCTTGTACAAATTCAGCCATGATTTTAAAAATATGCCATGAATCATGAGTTTTGATTTCATGCCAACTTTTTGGCTCTAATGCTCTAATAATTTTTTCGTCACCGTGTTGCATAAACTTATTTTTAAATTTTTACTTTTTACGTTAATTGAGATGAAAAGTTTAATTCTGATTTAAGAACTTGAGCTGTAAAACTATTATTTATATGTACTATTTCTTCGGGTGTGCCTTGTGCTATAATATATCCACCTTTTTCTCCCCCATCTGGTCCCATATCTATAATATAATCGGCCTGTTTTATTACATCAAGATTGTGTTCAATAATAATCATAGTATTGCCCTTATCTACCAGTCGCTGAATAAGCTGCATTAAAATTCGTATATCTTCAAAATGCAAACCTGTAGTAGGTTCATCTAAAATGTATAAAGTTTTGCCTGTATCGCGTTTTGTAAATTCTGCGGCTAATTTAACCCGTTGTGCTTCTCCACCACTTAATGTAGTGGCGGGTTGACCTAACTTAATATATCCTAAACCCACATCGTAAAGTGCTTTAAGTTTGGTATGTATATTAGGAATATTTTCGAAAAAATCGATAGCATGTTCAACCGTCATATCAAGTACATCGCTAATAGATTTGCCACGATATCTAACTTCTAATGTTTCACGATTATATCGACGTCCTCCACAATCAGGACATTCTACAAAAACATCGGGCAAAAAATTCATTTCAATTGTTTTTAATCCCGATCCGCCACATGTTTCGCATCTACCTCCTTTTATATTAAACGAAAAACGTCCCGGCTTATAACCTCTGACTTTAGCAAGGGGCATATCGGCAAATAAGTTTCTAATGTCATTAAAAATGTTTGTATAAGTAGCAATATTTGAACGTGGTGTACGTCCAATCGGTGCTTGATCTACTTCTATTACCTTATCAATAAATTCTAATCCTTCAACTGATTTATAAGGTAATGGATTTTTTAAGCTTCTGTAAAAATGTTTTGATAAAATAGGATACAAAGTTTCGCGAATGAGTGATGATTTACCACTTCCTGAGACACCGGTAACACATATAAATGTTCCTAATGGAAAGGAGACATCAATATTTTTTAAATTATGACCCGAAGCGCCTTTGATGGTTAAAAATTTTTCACTTCCTTTTCTTCGTTGTGATGGAATTTTAATTGCTTTTTTACCAGTTAAATAATCGGCGGTTAATGAATGCTGCATCAATATTTCTTGTGGAGTTCCCGTAGCTATAATTTTACCACCATTATTACCGGCACCGGGACCCATATCGACTATATAATCGGCCGATTCAATTATTTGCTTATCGTGTTCTACAACAACGATGGTATTTCCAATATCTCGCAGTTGTTTTAATGATTGTATTAATTTTTGATTATCCCTTTGATGCAACCCAATACTGGGTTCATCTAAAATATATAATACGTTAACAAGTTTACTTCCGATTTGAGTCGCTAATCGAATACGTTGACTTTCGCCTCCCGATAAACTGTGGGCTGGGCGGTTTAAATGAAGGTAATTGATGCCTACATCTAAAATAAATTTTAAGCGATGCTTTATTTCTTTTAATATTTCAGCAGCAATTTTTTGTTGTTTAATAGTTAAAAATGGTTCTAAATTATTTATCCATTCATAAAGTTTATCTAAATTCATTGATGCAAGCTCGCCTATATGTCTTCCATGTATTTTAAAATGCAATGCTTCTTTTTTTAATCGATAACCTTTACAATCGGGACAAATATAAGTATCGACATAGGCCTCTGCCCATTGTTTCTCTTTTTCGCTAGTAGTATCTTGGTGCATTTGCATAATTATATTTACAACCCCACCCCATTGAAAAGGTGATGAAAAAAAATCACTCTTTTTTATCCTAAAATAATGAGGCGAACCATAAAGTATTATATCTAATACATCTTTAGATAAATTTTTAATTGGTGTGTTAAGGGTTTGCTCAAAATAACTTACAATGGCCTCAAGTTGATTAAAAATGTTACTAACACGATATTTGCCTAATGGTAATATTCCACCTGCAGCGATAGAAAGATTTTTATCGGGAATAATTTTATTTTCGTCAATTTTACTTATTTCTCCGAGTCCATAACACGTTGGGCAAGAGCCTTGAGGTGAATTAAAAGAGAATGTATGAGGTGCCGGATCGTTGTATGATATACCAGTTGTTGGGCAAACAAAAAGTTTGCTATAATAATATTCTTTTCGATTTTCTTCATCTATGATTAAACATGTTCCACTCCCTTGTTTTAGGCTTAAATTTAATGACTGATGAAGACGTTTTTCGTTTTTATCATTAATAACAAGTTGATCGATATATAGCTCAACATGATGAACTTTATATCGATCGAGCATAAAACCGGGTCTAAGCAGTGTAAGTTTGCCATTTATGCGTGCATATAAAAATCCCTTGTTTCTCAGATGTTCAAAGAGTTCTTGATAATGACCTTTTCTACCACGAATGATGGGTGCATATAAAGAAATAGATTTGCCTTTAAATTGTTTAAAAATAAGTTCACGAATCTGTTCTTCTGTGTATTTTATCATTTTTTCGCCTGTCTCATACGAATAAGCTTCACCTATTCGGGCATATAAAAGGCGTAAGAAATCATAAATTTCGGTAATAGTACCAACTGTAGAACGAGGATTACGTGAAACAGTTTTTTGTTCGATAGCAATAACCGGACATAATCCATCAATTTTATCAACATTGGGGCGTTGAAGGTTGCCAATAAACTGGCGTGCATAAGCTGAAAATGTTTCCATATAACGTCGTTGCCCCTCGGCGTAAATGGTATCGAAAGCTAAGGAAGACTTGCCGCTTCCCGATAAGCCTGTAATTACAGTTAAAGCATCATGGGGTATATCGACATCAATATTTTTTAGGTTATGTTCGCGAGCTCCTAATACCCTTATATATTTTAAATTCATAAATTATTTAATTGAATCGGTAGCAACACTTAGTGTATCGTCTGCAAAATATAACTGCATTAATTTTTTAATATTTCTATATTCAGGTTTGGGTAGTTGAATAAAATAAGTTTTACCGTTTTCTATAGTTAGTTTATTCTTTTTTAACCATGGGTTGAATATTTTCAATAATTTATAGTTTAAGCCTTTATCAATTGCAAATTGTGTTAAATCATTTATTGTGGTATCAACTGCATATTTTTCGGTTGGTATATTCATATATCTTTGCGACTTTGGTATATAAAATCCATATTTTTTGGGATTAGAAAGAATCGTTTTTAGAGCTAATATTCTATATACATAGCGAGCTGTTTCTTCGTTAAGATAGAGGTCATAATAACTATTGGCCTTTTGGTTAGCAATTACTTTATCAAGATTACCAGCTCCTAAATTATAAGCAGCTGCAACAAGTGTCCAATTTTTATAGTAAGAATATAGATCTTTAATGTGTTTAACTGCTGCTTCGGTTGCTTTTTCAAGATTATAACGTTCATCAATTTCATCGTTTATAACTAATCCATATCTTTCGGCTGTTGGCTTCATAAATTGCCAAAAACCAGAGGCTCCGGCCGGACTCACCACATTAGAAAAACCACTTTCTACAACAACTAAATATTTAAAATCGTCTGGAATATTATTTTTTTTAAGAATAGGTTCAATTGTAGGAAAATATCGATAAGCTCTTTTTAAAATTACAATTGTTTGCGAATGCCAATATGAGTTGATTAGAAATTCGCGATCAAGGCTTTCGTAAACATCAAAATTCTCTATGGGGACACGCTCATTAGCAAAACTAAGTGAATCGGGGATTTCTATTGAAGTGGCATAAAAAGATGGATTGTTCATTATGTGATTGTTTTTATCCACAGAATTATTACTAAAAATTAGGTATTTATGCAATATGTAAATACCTATAATAAAAACAATAAATGCAAAAACTTTAAAACTTAAGCGATTGAATATTAAACTACTACTACTTTTTATTTTTTCTATTAACTCGGAATGCATTGATATATAAAAAAAGAACTACAAAGATACTATAAAAAAATGAAATTATGACTAATGATTTATTTAAATTGCCGGTATATAAAAAATACGTAGCAATAATTACCCCAATAAGATTTAACAAAAATAGAAGAATGGCAATTTTATTTTCACTCAGTCCGATATAATAAAGAGCATGAGTGGTATGATCTTTTCCACCAGTAAAAGGTGATTTTTTTTCTAATATGCGATTTATGGTAACGGTTGTAGTATCAGCTATAGGTATAAGGAAAAATAATAAAATATATAAAAAGGGTAATAAATTCGTCCATTGATTATATTCATAAATTGAATGATTCCAAATATATTTGACACCAAAGATTGCTAAAAATAAACCTAAAAATAAACTACCATTATCGCCCATATACATTTTGGCAGGATGAAAATTAAATATAAGAAAAGTAATTAATGCATAAAATAGCCCTAATAATATTAACAATTCAAATAAATTATGAAAATAAAAAACATTCATAAAAATAAATCCTAATAATATTGAAACACTTACAACTGTTGAAATGGCATCCATATTATCGAGCATATTGATAGAATTCATCATACCGACATACCAAATAATAGTAATTGCATAATTTAAGAAAATGTTATCAAAAATATTGATATATAAGCCAGAATATATCAATATCAAGGCAACTATTATTTGTAAAAACAACTTTAAATTAGGCGAAATAGACAACATATCGTCGGCTAAACCGATAAAAAAAACAAATATTAATGAAATTGAAATAAACAAATATTCAATTTTAATTAAATTATTTGAAATTGGTTGAGACAAAAGAAAAAATGTGCTTGCAAATAAAAAACTAAGAAAAAATGTAATACCTCCAGCAACAGGTTTTTTTTGAGAACTCCAGCGAACAGCTTTCTGATTAGCTTTGTTTATTTTAAAATATTTAGCTTTTTGATAAAAAAAGTTATGTAATAAAATAAAAACACTAATAGATGCTAATGAGTATAATATAAATAACAACATAATTCTAAAGCTTATGTAATAATCTTACAATCAAAGATTTTTTCTTTCGTGGTAAATCGTCATAATAATGATTTTCGTAATCAGACGTGTAACCATATCCATAATTATACGAATATCCGTATTGATTACCGTATTTGGTTTTATCAAAATCGTAAGCATTTATTAAAATCATTAAATTCTTTATATTTTTATCGTCCATTAAATGATTTACATTATATAAAAATGAACGCTTCGAAAAATGAGATTTCATAACATAAATGGGGAAATCTGAAATTTTAAATATTGTAAGTGCATCCGATACTAAACCTAAAGGTGGAGTATCAATTACTACATAGTCATACATGTCAGAAAGTTTTTTTAAGAAATCTTCGAAAACATTCGAAGAAATAAGTTCAGAGGGATTTGGAGGTATGGGTCCAGCCGTTATGTAATCTAAAGTAGGTAATTTTGATTTTTTTATACTATCTTCAATTTTGTTCTTACCGATCAATATTGTAGATATCCCTTTGCTGTTATCTGTATTAAAGCCAACATGTATTCTTGGTCGTCGTAAATCCATATCGAGCAATACTACTCGTTTATTTTGCAAAGCAAAAATACCTGCTAAATTTATGGCAAAAAAGGTCTTCCCTTCTCCGCTTACTGTTGATGAAACTGAAATAATATTATGGCTTTTATCTTTTTGCAAAAATTCTATACTGGCTCTGCATGCTCTAAACGATTCGCTAAAAATTGAATTGGGCTTTATGTCAATTAAAAGTTGTGATACTGGTAATTTAGCTTTATATAAAGGAATTATGCCAAGCACTTTAGCTTCGGTATAGGCTTGAATATCTTCCACAGAAGTAATTTCATTATATAATAAATAACGAATAATCATAAAACCTAAGCTTATTATAAAAGCTAATATTAAAGCTACTATTATAACCATCCTTTTATTAGGCGAGATGGGTTCTTTGGGTGTATTGGCATTTTGTAATATAATATTTTGACTTACGCTTCCGGCTTGACTTATAAGATATTCTGTTTTTTTCTCGAGTAGTTTATTGTAATAGCCAACGTTGATATCGTATAATCGTTTTAGCTTTAAATAATCGAGATCAGATAGTGCATTAGTTCCAAATTTATTTTGTTGATAAAATGTTAATTTTTCGTTTAAAATATTTTTCTTATCGTTAAGTCTTTGAGCATTAGCTTTCAAAATGTCAATAAGGGTATTGCGTTGTTTTTCAATTTGTTTATTGATCGTTTTTACTTGAAAGCTATTGGGAGTTTTGCTCGATAATACTTGTTCCTTTTGATCATCTAAATATTGTATTTTATTGATTATTGACATTGTAATTGGATCAGAGTTTGGCACAAGAGAAATAAGTTCAAAAATTGGTAATTCTGGATTTTGTTGGAGCTTAGATATTAAACGTTTATATGCATATAACTCAATTTCTAAACTTTCAATTTCTTGTTGTATTTTATCGGTAAGTTGTTCATAACGAGCCAAAGGACTTTCTTTTTCAGGATCAGTTAAAAATGAAATATTATGTGAATTTTTGAATAAAAGCAGTTGTTCTTCTAAGCTATCAATAGTTCTATATATTAACTTACTTTGCTCTTCTATAAACTTTAATATTAACTTGGAGCTTTCTATTTTCTTTTCAACATCATAATTAATAAATTCTTCAGCAATTGTTTTTACTACTTCAGAAGCTTTTGATGGATTGTTATCAGTAAATTTTATTTGAATAGTATTGGCTTCGGCATTTAAAACAAAAACTTCTAATTTACTAGTATTTGAATGTTGAATATAATTAGAATCGTTAATAATAAAATAATATGAATCATTTTTTATTTTTTCGGTTTGTTGATGAATAGATACAGAATCAATAACATCTATTTTTAATTTTATTCCATTCCATTCTACCCATTGATTTATAGGAAGGCTTTTTTCAACCTTTTGGTCTGCATATTTATATCTTAAAATAGCCGTATGATCGGTAAAAGAAACAAATATAGGCAAACCATAATAATTTTTACTAGTTATTTGATACGATACTATAAATGGAGTAGAACGATATAATTCAAAAGCTAAAAAAGTACCTTGTGAATAATAACTAACATCAAGAGGTAGCTTATTAAATGTTCTTTTTAAAAATTCGGGTGAACGCAATAATTCTATGGTTTGATTTAAATTTACTTCGTCGTTTTTAATATTTGATATTTCTAAAATTTGATTCGTTTTGTCCGTTTCGTTTTTTATTTGTAAAACAGATGTTGCCACATACAATGGTGGTGTATATCGCAAATAAAGGTAAGCTCCGACTATCGCAAAAATAAAAACAATAGCAGTAAATAACATCGAACGTTTAATTATGTGCAATACGATAAATGGGTCTATTTTTTCGTTTAATATGGGTATCTTTTTTCGTTCCATGTTTATCTAAAAATGCTAAATACCAGTAAGGCTGTTGAAAATAAACTTAAATAAGGTGTAATTTCTGCCAATATTTTAGACGCATATCGTGGACGTGCCTCTACATAAATAATATCATTTGCCTGTAAAATAAAATTGGCATCTTTCATATTAGAAATATTTTGTAGGTTGAATAAGTAAATTTCTGGATTGTTTAAATCGCCTCGCAATAATTTAATTTTGTACGACTTTGTATAATCATTAATTCCACCCGATTCAGCAAGTGCTTCAATAAGGGTATAATTGTCGTTTTTTAGAGTAATGACTTTTCCAATTGATGCACCACTTGTAAAAACAACTACTCGTTTATTGGTTACATTTATTTTTACAAAAGGATCAATCATAAATTCTTTGTACTTATTCTCTAAAAATTCTTCGGCCTGACGAATAGTTAATCCTGCTAATGGTACCCTACCCAATGAGGGCAGCTTTACAAGTCCATCGTATTCTACATTATATTCAATAGGATTTTGTTGAACCGACAGTTGTTGCATTTCAACTAAATTAACCCCATTGTTATAATAAACTTTTACATCGAGCTTATCAAAGGGTTGAATTTTATATTCCTTTTCATTCGGTTTAAAACTTGCATATTTGTAACCCTTAGGTATTCTAAACATTTCGTTGGAATTAAATATGCCACACGATGTAAATAATACAACCTGAATTACTAATAAAGTTGTAAAAAATATATCCTTTCTAATTTTCAAAATGCTCAATTTTAGTTCAAAGGTATGAAAGTTAATAAATTTATGCAAATACTTTTGCCGATGAAATGATATTTTTCTTTTTTAATAAATCATTATATAATACTGAAACATCTGATACTAAGCGATTATAATCAAATTTTTTTAATACATAATCACGTGCATTGCTTTGCATTTTGTTTCGTAATTCATCATCATTAATAAGTTTAATCATATTTTCAATAAATTCTTCTTCGTTGTTAACATTGGCTAAAAGTATAGATTCGCCTACCAATGATATATCTTTAATGCCACCTACATTGGTACTTACAATGGGCTTACCTGCTGCCTGAGCTTCAATAAGGCTAACTGGAGTTCCTTCGTTGAGCGATGTTAGAGCTACAATATCTACACCTGCATATACATAATCTACATTTTTAACCCAGCTTAAAAAACGAATATCAGGTTTTAAAGTTGTTGAACCATTAGGACTTATAACTAAATTGAGTTGATGAGCTAATGTTTCAATTTGAGATCGTGACTGCCCATCACCTACAATAAAAGCTCTAATTTTTCTACCTGTTTGTTCTTTTGCACGAGCAATTGCTTTAATAAATAATTGATGATTTTTTATCGGCACCAATCGTCCTACAATGGCTATAGCTATTTCATCGTTATCAAGATGATTTTCTTTACGAAATATATAACGCTTTTCGGGTTGATTATATATAAATCGTTGTAAATCTAAACCTAATGGAATAACTTTTATTTTATTTTCGGGTGCAATTTCGAATACATGGCTTAATTCTTTTTTTTGTGATTGACTTATAGCAATAATGGCATCGGTTTTAGAAGCTAAATAACGTTCAATTTTTATGAAAGCTTTAGTCTTTATGCTGTTAAAATAAGAATGAAAAACATGTCCATGAAAAGTATGAACGACAACCGGGACCCCCATATCAAATGCTGCTTTGCGACCTAACATGCCCGCTTTTGAAGCGTGAGTATGAACAATATCTGGATTAAATTCTTTTATAATTTTTTTTATTCGCCGATAAGCTTGTAAATCGTTAAAACCATTTATTGAGCGACGCATTTCTGGAAGAATTAAAGCATGAATGCCCAAATTGTTTAAAATAAATTCTGAACTTTCTTCGTCGTCTTCATGAATACCTCCTATTAACAACGTATCGAAGTCAGGATACAGAAACTTTGTTAGATATGCAGCATTAAATGTTGGACCACCTAAATTAAATCGATTAACAATTCGCAAAACACGTTTCATAATTACAAAGATAATTTATTTTTATATACGTAGAAATACGTTTTTTATTAATTGAATTTTATGAAATTATAAATTTTAATGATTAACGGTATTTATTTATATACCAATATTGAAAAACTATAAGGTTCCATAAATGAAACGCTGAATCTGCTGGGTTAAAACTTCGTAACTGAGCAATTAAATTATTTACAGAGTTAATATTAAATAAGTTATGCTTTGTTAAGGCTTCTTTGCTAAGATATTGACTAATAAGAAAATTTAAATCGTTTTGTAACCATTGTTGCATAGGTACTTCAAAACCATGCTTAGGCTTTAAGAGAGTTTCTTTGGGCAATAAATTTCCAAATACTTGTTTTAAAATATACTTCTGTGAACCATTACGAATTTTATAATGACTAGGCAATGAAACTACAAAATTTACAGTTTCATGATCGAGCATGGGTACACGTGCTTCAAGTGAATGCATCATACTCATGCTATCTGTTTTAAAAAGCATATCGTTGGGTAACACCAAATGCATATCGTTATAGAGTATATCGTTTAAAGTGTATGCAGGAGTTGGTAAAAGTGTTTTAATCCAATGTTCAGGTGAATAATGGATGTGATTTAATAATTTTTTTATTTGTGGTTCCGTCATAAAACTTGCCCAATGCCAATATCGATATTCGGCAGAAAGCTTTAAACCTTCGTTTAACTTATGAATTTGACGTATTTTATTAGAGAAAAAATTTTTTCGGGAAGACGGAAAAACTTTTAATAAATAATCAAGTAAGTCAATAATTTTTCGATATCGATAATTTTGAATTACCCATTGATGAGCCTTGTGCTTATTATAACCACCATACAACTCATCAGCGCCATCGCCCGAAAGTGCAACAACAATATGCTGTCGGGTATATCTTGCTAAAGCAGAAACAGCTATTGCAGAACTATCGGCAAAAGGTTCGTCTATATATTCAAGCAAATCATAAATATTATCCAATAACATTTTATGCGAAACTGGAATGGTATGGTGATTCGTACCTAGATAATGAGCCACTTTTTCGGCATCTTTCGATTCATCAAGAAAAGAATTTTCTTGAAAAAGTATTGTAAATGTTTCTAGATTGGGCTTATATTGCTTTGCGATAGCAGTAATAATGCTAGAATCTATGCCTCCACTCAAAAATGTGCCTAATGGGACATCGGCTATTAAACGACGTTGAACAGCATCTGTAAAAAGTTGCTTAAATTTTTTAAAAATAGTTTGTTCGTTATATACCTTATCATTTTCTTCAAATGGAATAGAATAATAGTGCTGCTTGCTTATTCCTTTTGATGAGAAAATTAGATAATGAGCTGGTTCTAGTTTTTTTATTTCGTTGTATATGGTATATGGCGATGGTATATAATTCAATCGCAAATATAATTCTAATGCATCAGACGAAATAGATAATGATTGTTTTAAAAAAGGTAAAATACCTTTAATTTCCGATGAAAAGATAAATTGACCCTGATGGTAATAATAAACCAGTGGTTTTATTCCAAAACGGTCGCGAGCTATTGTAAGCTCGTTTTTAGATTTATCATAAATAGCAAAAGCAAAATCACCATTTAAATATTGAAGGCAAGCGATGCCCCAATGAATAAATGCATAAAGTACTACTTCGGTATCCGATTCGGTTCTGAAGACAAATCCATGTTTTTGGAGTTGTTGGCGTAATTCGCGAAAATTATATATTTCACCATTAAATACAATTGTGAAATTTCCCGACAAATCGCTAAAAGGCTGATTTGCTTTAGCCGATGTATCGATAATAGCTAAACGGGCATGCCCAAGAGCTACATTATTATCGATAATATATGATTGGTAGTCAGGACCTCGCTTCGATAACTCTTTAATTGCAGATTGGATATTGTTTTGGTAATCGGCAATCGAATTTTGAAAATCGGCTATGCCAACAATTCCACACATAATTTATTCGTCTTGCAAAAACATTGGATCCCAAGGGGGTAACTTAATGGGAGTTTGCTTCAATATGTCTAAAATTTTTGTATCTACAAAATCTTTTTTTACTGCTAAACGAAACATATATTCATTAAACCACTCATCAGTAATTACGAGATAACCATTAAAACCACTCGAAGCTCCCCAACTATTTTCAACCAACCATTTTGTTGGCTTATCGTTGTTATCGGTATCTGCTCCCACCAAAGCCATTCCATGCGACGAGCCACTCTCAAATGATTGAATACGACTTTTTTTGTCCATATTAAAGCTTATACCGTACAAAGTTGAGTAATCATAATTTTGAACAGATAATAAACCTTTGTCTATATTTAGCTGCTTTCCTACATCGCACGAGAAGTACATAACTTCATTAGCCTTTATCGATTTAAGAGCAATTTGCTTTATCTCTTCTATCGGAAGATTAATATAAACCCAATTTAAACCTTCAACAGTATTTCTATCGTATTCTATTTCATATGTTTTAAAATATTCTCGCGATGGATCATTCATTAACTGAACATATTGACTAGATGCAAAATCGGGAATCATTTCTTTTAAAAAGCTTTGAGGAGTATATGTTTTATATTCAGTAATTTTATCATCTTTGGTTTTGTAACGCCATATAAATTGTTTTGGAGGTGTGCCCAAATGATAAGTCAGTATTTTATAAACCTCAAACAACATTGTTTTTTTACGTTCACGTAACTGATTTAAAGTCTGCTTTTGGGCACTTAATTTTCGAAGTTCTAATATAAACTCACGAATTTTATATGAAAGTATAGCATTTAATTGCGATGTATTTTCGCTGTGATATGTTTCGGGCATAATTTCTTTAGGAACAGCACCATATTTATCTAATAGATTTACTAATGAAGTCCATACACCCCCATCGCCAATAGGATTTTTTAAAAGCCACTCAACCGTTTTATCATCGATAGGTTTTGCAACTGTTTCAATACCAATTTCCAAAGCTAAATTAGCCTTTTCGAGCATATCATAAAAAAATAGATAGTTGGTGCTAAATTCAAAATTGTTAATATTTAACTTTTTAATAACTTTTGGACGTAAAATATTTAAACCCGTAAACATCCAACAACGTCCAGATTTTTTTTGGTCAGTGATACCGCTCACCTCAGCTTTATATTTAAAATTATAGTCAAGCTTTCCGAGTTGTTCTCTATTCAAAGATAACGTTTTAAGGTCAGTATTAGAAATAGCATTAACTTTTGCTTTTGTTTCTGGCAATGTTTGAATTTTCAATTGCCATTGTTCTAAATCTGTAGCAGTTATTTGCTTTTCAGATTGTGCTAATAATACTGAACTATAAATTACAAAAATAACAAACCCATATTTTTTCATATGCAACAATTATTTTAATCGTTTTAAATAACTACGAATTACTGTAAACAATGGTGGCATAAGCGAAATAATAATAATGGTAATAACCACCACCGAAAAATGATTCTTTACCCACGGATGATTGGCAAATAGATATCCGAACCAACCGAAAAAATTCACCCACAAAACATTACTAATGAAACTAAACGATAAAAACCTTATATAAAACATTTTACCCACTCCAGCCACAAAAGGAGCAAAGGTTCGGATTATGGGCATAAATCTTGCGAATATCAATGTTTTACCACCATGTTTTTCATAAAAATCGTGTGTTTTATCTAAATTTTTTCGACTTATCAATTTATAATTTTTTTCATAGACTTTTTCGCCTAAAAAGCGTCCTATCCAATAATTGGTATTATCGCCTATAAAGGCAGCACTAAAAAACACAAGAATCAATAAGCCTATGCCTAAGGGGCTGTTATCGGTTGCTGCTAAGGCACCAGCCGCAAATATTAAGCTATCGCCTGGCAAAAAAGGAGTAACTACCAAACCGGTTTCGCAAAAAACAATTACAAAAAGTATTAAATATGTCCATGTTTCGTAGTTTGCTACAATCTCAACCAAATGTTTATCAATGTGCAAAACAAAATCAATAAACCAGTGTATAAAGTCCATCATTTTTTTCAACAAACATAGTAATATTTGAATTTATTAACAAATAATCATAGCATTTCGTTTGTAAAAAGCTTATTTTTGCATCGTATGAGAAAGTACATTTTATTTTTAATTATCGTTTTTAGCGTTCAGCTCTCTCAAGCTTCATATCTATTGATACCCATGGACGAAACTCAAACCGACCATTTAAAAGCTTATGGTATAACCTATTGGGTTTTGCAAAATGAATTAGAAGTACAATGGTTGTTAAACTATCGTGGTGGTAGTTTTTTAATCCAGCACCATGTTAAAATTCAAAACGAATGTAATATTCGAGGCGTTAGTTACGAAGTAATTACCGATGCTAAGGCTGCTCAAATATTAGACGAAATTTCACATCCTGATGTCAATATGGATGTGGTAAAATTGCAGAAAGCAGCTAAGATTGCGGTATATGCTCCCCCAAACAAATTGCCATGGGACGATGCAGTTATGCTTGTGCTCACCTATGCCGAAATACCTTACGATTTAATTTATGACGAACAAATTATTCGCAGCGAATTATCAAAATACGATTGGTTGCACTTACACCACGAAGATTTCACCGGACAATTCGGCAAATTTTGGTCGGCATATCAAAATACACAATGGTACCGAGACGATGTTGAACGACAAATGGAAACCGCCCAGAAATTTGGTTTTCAGAAAGTTTCGCAATTAAAGCTTTTAGTTGCTAAAACCATTAAGCAATATGTTTTCAACGGCGGTTTTTTGTTTGCTATGTGCTCAGCAACCGACACCTACGATATTGCTCTCGCAGCCGAAAGCACCGATATTTGCGAAACGCCATTCGACGGCGACCCTGCCGACCCAAATGCTCAAGCTAAACTCAATTACGACAACTGTCTGGCTTTTCGCAATTTTAAAGTTATTACCAATCCTTACGAATACGAACATTCTGATATAGACGTATCGCATACCCGCAAAATAAAACAAGAAGACGATTATTTTACCTTATTCGATTTTTCTGCTAAATGGGACCCTGTACCTACTATGCTTTGTCAAAATCATGAAAACCTAATTAAGGGATTTATGGGGCAATCTACCGCCTTTAAAAAAGATTATGTAAAACCCAATGTGCTCATTATGGGCGAAAATAAAGCGCTCAACGAAGTTCGCTATTTATACGGCATACATGGCAAAGGCTTTTTTACCTTCTATGGTGGACACGATCCCGAAGATTACCAACACTTTGTTTACGACCCTCCTACCAAACTCGAACTATATAAAAATTCTGCCGGATATCGACTTATATTAAATAATGTACTTTTCCCTTCGGCAAAAAAGAAAAAGTTAAAAACATAAGCTATTCAATAATCAGCTTGGTTCGATAACATGTTTTATCTGTTTCAACACTTATCAAATAAATGCCCTCTAACTTCATTGTTAAATCTACCTCAACATAATCGGAATAATGGTTAAAAGGTAAATCAGACTGATTCCCGAACATATCTATCAATGTAACGCGACGAATGTTTTCAGTTGCTCCATATATCTTACATTTATTTTTAACCGGATTGGGAACAACTCTTATTTCTGTATTATTTATATGGTTGGCTATATTATTCATAAAATGGACCTTAAACCAGATAGGATTGGTAGTGGCAAAAAATCGTTTATGAGTTCTACGATAAATAAGACTTTCGTATAGTGTGTAATCTTTCGAACAATACCATTCCGCTCTCACAGCGAAGTATTTATCGTATGGTGAATTTATTCCTAAAGCTTGAAATAGATCTGCTAGCGTCATATTCCAAGGGAAATTTACTACAGGAGTAATATATTCATAAACAGTATCTTGTGAATATAAAAATATTATTAATTGTTCAGGTTGTCCAAAATAACGATTGGTATAACCCTGCACATGGAGCATAGTAGCACTTAGGTTGTTATTCCATATTTCGATATCATCGCCAACAATAGCCGTATCATTAGGGCTTATAAGCGTCATATTCACCACCGGACCTTCCGAAAGCAAACAATGTCCATCTTTCAATGCTTGCAATACATATTCTCCTTGTGTCCCCATCCCATTAGGAGCATAAACATAAGTAGCCAAAGCACCTGGATAATTTTCTTCCATAGCACCATTTAAACCACCGTAAAAATAATCGGTTGATGAATAATTAAAAGAGCCATGAGCATCGCTTCCGGCTGATAAAAACAATTTCCAATGCTGAATAGCATGATTTTGATTTTTTAACCTCAAGCCTCTACGCAGCAAAAAGCTATATGCTTCCTGATTTTGTTTATATCGATAATGCGTATGCATATAATTTGATTCGGACATATCGAAGAATCCAAAAGGTTCATCATTTTTTTCAACATTCCAAGGATCTCTTTCAGTATCGGTGCAAGTAAGCATATTCGATAAATTCAAATTTTGAAGCCCCATGATTGGAGTTTTAAACACTTCGCTATCAGCTTGGGTATAGATATCAGAATGAAAAGTTAAATCATTCCAAATAACGGTTCCAACTGACAGAGCTGGCTGTCCATTGATAGGCGACAAGCTATCGCCCAAATTCCACACACTACCATTTACAATGGCAGAAAGTGCATCACCCTCGGAAAAAGGATGAGCAGCATAGCAAAAACCATGATATTTTCGTAATGAATCGAGCATCATGTTAATATTTATATTGGTCGAAGACAGGTCGCCCCCACCATCGAAAATATAGGGTAGCGAAAATGGCTGTTGCGGATTTGGATATACCAAGGCATGTACTACTTTACCTTGGCTGTTTTTTACCGATGCTTCAATACCTCGAATAAAAATAAAGTTATTCCCCAATAAATTTAATGTAGTAACTGCATTTCCTAAATTCTGCCAGTTTTGTGCCATACCTTGTCCATAATTATCAAAATCGCAACTATGGTCGGTTATGGTTATCCAATCGAGTCCTAAATAAGTCGCTGCTACTTTTGTAGCCTCTAATGGAAAACCATTTTCAGCATTATTTTGTGTACAAACTGCATGTAAATGAGTATCGCCTCTATACCAATTTGGCAGTTTAATAATAGCATTTTTTTTAACAAAAACCCTAAACCAAAATTCTTCGTCCAAGTCATTGTCGATGCTTGCATAAACATGCATATCTATAACACTATCGCTATCGAGATAATAAGACCAAACGCTATATGGAATATTAAAATTAAAATAAAAATAATGCTGTGTTATATGAACTACTGGTATCTCAGGAACCCACCAATTGGTATCGGCAGTAAAAAGTATGGTATGTTCAGTATCGTTGTATGGTTTTGAATCTAAAAACGATTGGCTATCCCAGTTGGCATCCTGCAAAGAATAAGCTGAAAATAAAGACATATAAGCCTGATACAATAAAGTATCAAAAACAATAGGAGCATCAAAATTACTTTGATTGTATGATTTTAAACGAATGTCGATATAATTTAAATCGTTCGAACAATTAGTGCATTCACTTTCGTGAACATAAACTGTAACCGGTATTACACTATCTTTTGCAATATCAATAAACGTTGGAACATCGATAAAAAAATCGGAACCTGGTGTGTTGTTTTGCTTTTGAGCATAGGTAGTATAAAACATACTTAGAAAAAGAAATAGATAAACAATCTTCATGTTTTTCAAATTTATTACAAAAGTAATATTAATTTGAATAAATAAGACAGTAAAATATCATAAAATAAAGTTCAATTTATTTTAATTATATTTGATAAAAAAAATATTTTATAGTTCAATAAACTATATAAATAGTCGATAAGAATGTAAAAAAAATGTAAAAATAACTCTTATATAAGATGGTTCTTAAACCAGCACTTATATCAATAACATTTTGTATTAATAAGATATCAGTTCTAAAATGCGATTGTTTAAGAGTTATTTTGCTTGTTTAATGTCATCGAATTGATAAAAATAAGTTTGTAATATCAATGGTGGTGATGATGGTGTCCATGATCGTGTCCGTGTGCATCATGATTACAACTGTTAGTATTTAATTGAAGTTTACCAGCAATAAAATCATTAACTAATTTTTCGGGTGTTTCGACGGGTGCACCCATTAACACATTTACATTTAGAGCATTAAATAATGATATAGCATGTTGGCCTATGCCACCAACAATAACATCGGTAGCTCCATTATTAGCTACAAATCGAGGGAATGCCCCAGGTTGATGTTCAGGTGGGTCTAAAATAGTGATGTTGGTTATTTTATCGTTTTCTACATCGACAAAGGCAAATGCCTCACAATGTCCAAAATGACCCGATAATACATTTCCTTCTAAAGGAATAGCAATTCTTTTTCTCATTTTTTTTCTTTTTTAATCGTTAGTAAATTATATATTTAAAAGTCCGCTTTTTAAGCGTTTCCCTTTTCCTTTACCACCTTCGGATTGGCGTTTTTTGCCCATACCCTTACCGAGTTTTTGTAATTTTTCTTCTTCAGACAAATCCGCACATTTTCCTAATTTTCGTCCAGTTTGAGAGCCATGCCCATCTGGACCAGTACCATCAAGTTTTGGCATACTATACAATTTTAATGGTTTAACATGTCAATAATATCATTTATCTTTTTTTCAACATCTTTTAAAACAATCATCTGAATTTTAAGTCTATCAATAGTTGGTTTTATTTTTATTCCGAAATCTCCTGATATAATTTTACTTACCTTACGCGAAGTTACCAATTTTAAAGCTGCTTGACCGGAACCTTCTGCTAAATCTTTAAAAGGATTAGGAATAAATTCTGTCGCTTTTGATTCCGTATCGTAAATTATAAAGTACTCGCAGCGTCCAAATTGTTGACAAATGTTTGAATCTAACGTATTTCCTGTTGAAGCAATAGCAACTCTCATGTTATTAGTTTTTAAATTTTGTGCAATTATGCCTTCCATTTCTTTTCATAACAATATGACACCGAGGGCATATCTGTTTAACGCAAGGTTCTCCATACTGATGTTTTTGTTCATATCCACAATTAGGGCAAACACAAAAAAAATCATCGTTTTCATTTATGGTTGTATTTTCGTTATTATATTCGTATTCAAACTCACTAACTTTTATACTACCACAAAGTGGACAATGTTCAATTGTTTTTTCTTTCTCCGGATTATTAAAATAACACCCACAGTTATAACATTGGTACCAGTTACTATCAAAATAAATCTTTCCACCTTCAAATGAAATGGGTCTTCCTTCTACCATGGCTTTTGCTATTTTTTTTAATGCCGATGCATAAATTCGTGTAAAAGTGGGTCGCGAAACGCCCATTAAAACTGATGCCTGATAATGATTGAGCATATCGTAATCGCACAGACGAATAGCTTCGTACTCTTCATATAGCAATTTAACATCCTCGTAATGGCTTTTATCAGAGCTAATACCATAAGGTTTAAAACCTTTAACTATAGGTGGATTAGAGACTTTTCTTAATGTTTTTATTCTGGGCGACATGCTTTTTATTTTAAACATTAGTTCAGTACAAAGATAATGAACATTAGTTCATTTTGCAAGTATTTTTTAATAAAAATTTTATATACTGACATAACCCCTAATTACGCATTAGAAATACTTGGGGTTTACATTAGGAGATGGTTTTGGCTATATAAAATTATTTCATTTTTTTGTCGAGTTCATTTTTTTCTCGTCTTTCCCTGAGCTTGTCGAAGAATGACCCCAATGCTCATTGAGGTTTGTGAATAGTTATACCTCGACAAGCTCGGTATGACGGTGGGTGTTGGGTTGATTCTTTTAAAAATATTACTATTATTATTTATTATTAGCCTGGTTGCATTTGTTTATTCATGGTACTTGGGTTTAATGAAATGGAAAACTCTGACTTAAAACAAAATAAATAAGAATAAATGAATAAACTTTTGCGAATATAAAAAAAAATTTTGTATGATATTATTCCAAAGCTGACTTTAAAAAACTGACAAATAAAGGATGTGGTTTTTCAACAGTACTACTATATTCAGGATGGAATTGTACCCCAATAAACCATTTATGTTGGGGTATTTCTATTATTTCTACTAAGTTCATATCTGGATTTATTCCTGCGACTTTCATTCCGGCATTTTCAAAATCTTTCAAAAACTGGTTATTAAACTCATAACGATGGCGATGACGTTCGCTAATAGTTTCTGAATTATATATTTTATGAGCTTTAGTACCTTTAACTAATTCGCATGTGTAAGCTCCGAGTCGCATGGTTCCACCTTTTTCAGTAATTTCTTTTTGTTGTTCCATTAAGTCAATAACAGGATATGTAGTAGTTCTGTTCATTTCGGTCGAATGTGCATCTTTATATCCTAATACATTTCGTGCAAATTCAATAACAGCGATTTGCATTCCCAAACAAATTCCTAAAAAAGGCACATTGTTCTCGCGTGCAAACTTAGTTGCAGCTATTTTTCCTTCTATTCCTCGATGTCCAAATCCGGGAGCGACAATAATGCCTTTCATATCTTTTAGTGTATGAGCCACATTACCATCAGTAAGGGTTTCGCTATGAACCAAATGCACTTTAACTTTTACATTATTAACTGCACCGGCATGGATCAAGGATTCTATGATAGATTTATAAGCATCGGCTAATTCAACATATTTTCCAACTAAAGCAATATCAATAATCTTTTTAGCGTTTTTAACTCGATTGACAAAATCACGCCAATTGGTTAAATCGGGTTCGTCGAGTGTTGGTAAGCCCAACTTCTTCATTATTATTTGATCGAGTTTTTCCTCGTGCATGAGTAATGGAACTTCGTATATCGTTTTCACATCGCGTGATTCGATAACGGCTTCCATTTCGACATTACAAAACAGGGCTACTTTTTTACGAATTTCGTTATTCAATGGATGTTCTGTTCTTAAAACAAGAACATCGGGTTGTACCCCGTTTTCGAGCAACATTTTTACACTGTGTTGAGTAGGCTTAGTTTTCGACTCACCAGTAGCAGCTAAATATGGTACCAAGGTAAGATGAATAACTGCGGTCTTTGCCGGCATTTCCCAACGCAACTGACGAACAGCCTCGATATATGGTAAAGATTCGATATCGCCAACGGTTCCACCAATTTCGGTTATAACAATATCGTATTTATTTTTAGTTCCTAATAATTTAATACTTCGTTTTATTTCATCGGTAACATGAGGAATTACTTGTACTGTTTTTCCTAAAAAATCGCCACGTCGTTCTTTAGTTATTACATTTTGATATATTCTTCCGGTAGTTATGTTATTAGCTTGCGAAGTTGGACGGTTTAAAAAACGTTCGTAATGACCTAAATCTAAATCGGTCTCGGCACCATCGTTGGTAACATAACACTCGCCATGTTCATAAGGGTTTAATGTACCTGGATCAATATTTAAATACGGGTCGAGTTTCTGAATAGTAACATTATAACCTCTTAATTGAAGCAACTTTGCTAATGAGGCTGAAATAATACCTTTGCCTAATGACGATGTAACGCCTCCGGTAATAAAAACATAACGTGTGTTTGCCATAAACTAAAATGTTAAATTAGCTCCAATACTTGGTATAATGGGCAGTTGGTTGACTCTTTTGTTTGCTATACGATCGTAATAAAAAATGTTTTCGCGGTTATAGACGTTTGTACAACTCAAAGTTATTTCGAGTGTAGAGTTTTTAGAAAATTCGATTGTTTTTTTCAATGTAAGATCGAGACGATGATAAGAAGGTAAACGTCCCTCGTTTAAATTACCATACAATATACCTAATAATGCATTAGTAGAAGCCAAACTTGAATTAATATCTTGTATTTGCAATTGTTCGTAATATCCAGCTGTTTTGCTAAATGGGAAGCCGCTTCCAAAATTCCAACGTGCACTGAGTTCCCAATCGAGGTTTTTACCTAATGTACGAGTTGCTACTAAATTTATATTATGCCTGCGATCGTAAATAGGTACATAATTAACAAATCCATCGTAACGATCGACATAGCCCAATGAATAAGCCACCCAAAAATAGGTACGTTTATATTCATATTTTAATGTAACATCGACTCCATAGGCATTTCCATTTTCAACAATAAAATCTTTTTTAAGTAAATCTGGGACTTGCCAATTATCGCCAGAATCTTCGAATATTTTATTGCGGTTAATATTGGTTAGTTGTATATTACGTTTAAAATATCCTTCAATGTTTAAGTCAATATTTTTAAATAAATCGTATTCAAATCCAGAAACAATATGATAAGCACGTTGTAAAGATGATGTAACCTCTTTGCCATCAAAAGTAGTAGGTAAATCGCCTACTTCGGGGCTACTTAAAAAGCCGTAAAACAAATTTACTACGTCTCTATCGCTATTAGCACTTATAAAATTTTGGGAATATAAACCACTAGCCATTTTTAAGCGTAGTTTATTATTAACATTGTATTTTAATCCTAAACGTGGTTCAGGCGAAAACTTAGATAATGATGCATAATATTGAATGCGTAAACCTGGCTCAATTACCAAATGATCGGTTGCTATTTTGTACTTTACAAAAGCTGCTAATTCGGTTGTATTTTGTACCTGATCTATTTTTTTACCTACAGAATTGTAATAATTAAAATCGGTTTTAAATCCATAAGTTTCTACGCCATAATTTAATTCATTGCGTCCTATAAAATAATTGAACGAAAGCCCTAAATTAAATCCGTCAATCAAACTGGAACGTGGTAAAGCATCTGTTTCTTTAAGTGTAATGTCGTAATTAGAGTAACTAAAATTAACTTTAAATAAAAATGGTGATCCGGCAGGTACAAGAATAATATTTGAACCTATTCCACTCGATTTCCATTTAAAGTTCGATAAAGCTTTATATTTTACGTTATCGTTAAAATGAAAGCCAAACAAATTGATTTTACTTCCATTTTCTGTATTAAGCGATAATTTACCATAAAAATCGTTGAATGCAAAAGGAATACCAGCCGAATCTACATAAGAGTAGAGAATTTTGGACGATTCTCGAATATATGATGTTTTTCCTGAAAACACATACGAAAGCGAGGTTTTTGATTGATCATCGGTTTTAAATATAGGTCCTTCTAATACAAGCTTTGAGCCAAAAGTACTAGCCGATATTTTTCCCGATTGACGATTACGGTTGCCATCTTTAGTAGTAATATCCATAACAGACGAAATACGTCCACCATATTCGGCATTAAATCCTCCTGTAAAAACATCGGCATTGCGTATAAGATCGGAATCGAAAACAGAAAAAAAGCCAATAGAATGAAATGGGTTATATACCACCATTCCATCGAGCAAAACTTTGTTTTGTATGGGCGAGCCACCTCTAATATAGAGTTGACCGCCTTGGTCGCCAGTAAAAATTACACCGGGCAATACCTGTACATATTGTGCAAAATCGGGTTCACTTCCGACACTTGGAATGCGTTCAATCTGTTTAGGCGAAATTTTATTTACAGAAATTCGCACTTGTTCTGTTTTTTCTGTTTTTTCGGCCGAAACCTCAAACTCATTTAACAAAACAGACGATTCCGTTAGGTATATTTTCTTTGTTACAATTTCTTTATCTTTGACTGTAACCTGAATGGTTGCTGTGTCGTAACCTATATACAAAACCTTAATGGTATAAGTACCTGGTTGTAGTTTTGTAAAGCTAAAAAATCCGTTTATATCGGTTGTTGTACCATATTTTGTATTCTTAATAAGCACATTGGCAAACATAATGGCTTCTCCGTTCGACTTGTCGTAAACAAAACCACGTATGGTCGATTGTGCTATGCTTATCAATGGTAATATAGCAATTGATAATAATAATAAAAGCTTAAAATATATATATTTCATTTTTGTTATTTTAGCTTTGTTATATTTAAATTTGTTTAAGCATATTATCGATATATTTAATTTGTTCTTTAAGTACATCTGTTTGTTTACGACCTTCTTCAATTTTCTTTTTGAAGTCGGCAATTAAACTATCAGCATTTTTAGATTTGGAGAAAAAACCAATATTGTTTTCGAGTACTTTTAAATCATTTTCAAGTTTATGCAACTCTTTGGCAATTAAAGTGCGTTCTTGTTGCAATTTTTCTTTTGAGTTGGGTGAATTGAGTATTGAATCAATTTTTAATTTAAAATTAAGAATTCCTTTCTTTTTATCGTCAATTTTAAGGTTAGCATATAATTTTTGTACTGCTTTTTTATATCGTTGTTGAATTTCTTCTTGTTTATTTTCGGGTAATGGTCCAATTTCAAACCATTCTTTTTGCAATTGACGAACATGGTTCAAATCTTGTTCTGGGTTTTCGGTAAATTCAAAATTTTCGAGTTGTTTTAACAATTCGATTTTTTTATTCAAATTCTCTTCGAGCAAATTTTCAATAGAATCGAAATGTTTGGCTTTTCTATCAAAAAATTCATTGCATGCTGCTCTAAATCGTTGCCAAATAGCATCCGAATCTTTACGTGAAACGGGACCAATTTTTTTCCATTCTTTTTGCAAGTTGATGATCTCAATCGTTGTTTTTTTCCAATCAGTGCTATCTTTTAATGCTTCAACACGAATGCATAAATCGGTTTTTAATTGTAAATTTTTATTTTCTTCTTCGCTTTTTTGTGTATAATATTCTTTTTTCGCTGCAAAAAATTGGTCGAGTGCTGCTCTAAAGCGTTTGTAAATAGGAGCATTTTCTGATTTTGGTACCATTCCAATTGTTCTCCAACGTTGTTGAAGATCAATCATTTGTTTTGTAGCTTCTTCCCATTCTTTATATCGATTATATATTTTATTAGCTATTTCTTCGGCAATCTCGCATAAAATAGTTTTTGCTTTAAGATTATTTTCTTCTTCTTCGCGACGTTTATTAAAAAAATCTTGATGATTTTTATGAATTTTGTGGGTAGCTTCTTTAAATCGTTCCCATATTTCTTCTTTTTTATCTGGGTAAACAGGTCCTATTTCGCGCCAACGTTCGTGTAAAATTTGGAGCTGTCCTAATGCTTTTACAACGTTTTCCTCGAGTATAAGCTGTTCAGCTTTTTCGCAAAGTTCTATTTTTGCTTCTAGATTACGTTTTAAATCGTAATCGCGAGCTTCTTGATTCAGTTTTAACCAATTGTAAAAATTATCGCGAGCCAGGTTATATTTATTATAAATATCTTTTACAAACTGTTGTGGAACAACACCAATTTCTTTCCACTGGCGATTTAGTTCATGAAATTCATCCATTGTTGATTTTAACGATTCGGGCTTAGTGGTTAGTTCATTTATTTTTTCAATTATTTCGAGCTTTTTTTGATAATTTTCTTTTTTCTGACGTTCAATTTCTTCTATTAATTCCTGTCTTTTATCGCGGTATGCGTTATAGAGTTCTTTAAATACAGGTTCTAATTCATCGGTTTGAGGTTGAAACTCTTCGGCAACTCCACCTTCTGCAATAAACTTTTTTTTAAGTTCATCGTTTTCTTGTTTTATTTTTTTGTAAAAATGAGTCCGAATTTGTTCTACTTCGTTTTTGTTTTGAGTAATATTTGATTGAGTTAAAATTTCTTTAAACTTATTTATTAGTTCTTGTTTTGATAACGATGCATAATCAACAACGGTAAGGTTCATTATAGTATCGGTAATTTCATCCGACTCGTTGGTTTCGGTCTCAATAATGGGTTCTTCATCTATTTGAGCTTGAAAAATTGGTTCATTCTCAGACATGGATAATGCATTTTCTTCTTGAACCTCATTAGCATTTAAATTAGTTTTGTCGTTAATGTTAGTAGTTTCCATAAGAGCATTAAAATTAAAGTTTCGAAATTACTTATTTTGTATTAATTTAGCAAAGGCATATTTTTTTAGTATGTATTTTTTTCTTGACTAACTTTTTCTATTTTTTCAATATTATATCCTAATTCCTTTGCTTTATTTAGAAGAAATTGATAGGTATTATCGTCTATTTTAGGTTTATCAGCTAATATCCATAAATATTTTTTACTTGGTCCTCCGACAATAGCTATTGTATAATCATGATCGAGGTATTCAATCCAATAAGGAGCAGCAAATGGCCAAAAAAAACGGACTTTAAGTTTATTGCTTTCATTAAGATTAGGAATCCAAGCAATACCTTTAATTTGCTTTAGTTTATTTTGGGCATTATATCCTTTGTTTAGAACTGATATTTTTCCATTAGGCAGAATTTGATAAGTAGCAGAAACATGAGTTAATTTTTTTTCAAATCGATGAGGGAAACGGCCTATTTCGTACCATGTTTTAGCATACTTATTAATATCCACATTATTCATATTTTCTATTTTAGGTTGAGCAGATAATAATAAGGTTAATAATAAAAAGCTAAAAAGACAAAAGATTCTATTCATTATTTTCTAATAATACCTTTAATATTTTTATAGCCGCTTGTGCAATGGGTGTTCCAGGACCAAAAATACCTACAACTCCTAAATTGTATAAATAGTCGTAATCTTGTGGTGGTATAACACCTCCAACAATTACAAAAATATCTTCGCGACCGAGTTTTTTTAATTCTTCCATTACTTGTGGTACTAATGTTTTGTGTCCGGCAGCTAAACTCGAAACGCCCAATATATGTACGTCATTTTCTACAGCTTGTTTTGCTGCTTCGGCAGGTGTTTGGAAAAGTGGTCCCATATCTACATCAAATCCCATATCGGCATAGGCTGTTGCAACCACTTTGGCTCCACGGTCGTGTCCATCTTGTCCCATTTTGGCAATCATGATACGCGGACGGCGTCCTTCTTTTTGTGCAAATAAGTCGGTTAAACGTTTTGCTTCTTTAAAATCTTCATTATCTTGAGTTTCTGAGCTATAAACACCAGATATCATACGAATATTTGCTTTATATCGTCCATAAACTTTTTCCATTGCATACGAAATTTCGCCTAAAGTAGCTCTTTTAGCCGCTGCATCGACAGCTAATTCTAATAAGTTTCCTTCGCCAGTAGCACAAGCATTGGTAATAGCATCGAGTGCTTTTTGCACTGCCATGTTATCTCTGTTAGCTTTTAATTCATTAAGTCTTCGTATTTGTGCTTCACGAACAGCTGTATTGTCGACTTCAAGAATTTCGATTGGAGCTTCTTTTTCTAAACGATATTTATTTACACCAACAATAATTTCTTTGCCCGAATCGATTTTTGCTTGCTTACGAGCAGCAGCTTCCTCGATGCGCATCTTAGGAATGCCTGTTTCAATAGCTTTAGCCATTCCGCCAAGTTCTTCAATTTCTTGAATCAATGCCCATGCTTTGTGAGCTATTTCGTTTGTTAAATATTCAACATAATACGAACCGCCCCAAGGATCAACCGATTTGCAAATGTAAGTTTCTTCTTGTAAATAAATTTGTGTATTACGTGCAATACGTGCCGAGAAATCAGTAGGTAATGCAATAGCCTCGTCTAATGCGTTCGTATGAAGCGATTGAGTATGACCTAAAGCAGCTCCTAAAGCCTCAATACAAGTACGAGCCACATTGTTAAATGGGTCTTGTTCGGTTAGGCTCCAACCTGAAGTTTGGCAGTGAGTACGCAAAGCTAACGATTTTGGATTTTTGGGGTTGAATTGTTTAACAATTTTTGCCCATAACATACGTGCAGCTCGCATTTTAGCAATTTCCATAAAGTGGTTCATGCCTACTCCCCAGAAAAATGACAATCGTGGTGCAAAATCGTCGATATTCATTCCTGCCTTTATACCTGTACGCAAGTATTCTAATCCATCAGCTAAGGTATATGCCAATTCTATATCGGCAGTAGCTCCAGCTTCTTGCATATGATAGCCAGAAATACTGATGCTATTGAATTTGGGCATATTTTGCGATGTATATTTAAAAATATCGGCAATAATTCGCATCGATGGTTCAGGAGGGTATATGTAAGTATTGCGTACCATAAATTCTTTGAGTATGTCGTTTTGTATAGTTCCCGAAAGTTCTTCGAGCTTTGCTCCTTGTTCGAGTGCCGTAACGATATAAAAAGCCAAAATAGGGATTACGGCTCCATTCATAGTCATCGAAACCGACATCTTATTCAATGGGATTTGATCGAATAAGATTTTCATATCGAGCACTGAATCAATAGCCACACCAGCTTTGCCCACATCGCCTACTACGCGTTCGTGATCGCTATCATATCCACGATGGGTAGCCAAGTCGAAAGCGACCGACAACCCCATTTGCCCAGCAGCTAAATTACGACGATAAAAAGCATTGGATTCTTCGGCGGTCGAAAAACCTGCATATTGTCGTATGGTCCAAGGTTTCATTACATACATGGTCGAATATGGACCTCGTAGATAAGGAGGTAAACCAGCAGCGTAGTCTAAATGCTCTAATTCTTCGATATCAGTTAAAGTATAAAGATTTTTAATGTTTATTTGTTCAGCAGTTAACCACGAATCATCGTTTTTATTTACTTTAACTGTATGGGATGATTGTTGGATATTTATTTTATGAAAATTTGGCTTCATACTTTCTTATTTTTAATTATTGGCAACTCGTAATTTTTTAATTTTTAATTACAATCTGTTTTACGATAGATTGAAATTGTTTTAATGTTTCTAGTACATTTGATTTAATATGAATGTAATGTTGCAATCCCAATGTTTTAAAATGTTCGATATAATCTTTGGGAAATCCTGCCAAAACAAGAATAGTCTCATTTTTTAATGCCTCAATAATAACAGGCACAATTTCAGGATATTCTTCATCACTGGAGCAAATTACAACGAATTCTGGTTTTGTTTTACGAACTTCATCAATTCCTTGTTGAATAGTAGAAAATCCAGGATTATCAATTATTTCAAATCCAGCACATCCAAAGAAGTTGATACTAAAATTGGCTCGAGCTTTACGCATAGCAAGGTTGCCATAAGTAAATAAGAAAACTTTAGGGCGACGTTTCATTTTTTCAGTTTCGAGACGCAAATCTTCAAAAGCTTGAGCTCCACGATAAAGTTTTATGGGCTTATTAACAGTAGGCTTACCCGAAGGCATTAAGCCTGCCATTAAACAAGGCACCACTTGTTGAGATATATTTTCTTTTAAATTTGGATATTGATTAGTTCCCAGCAATATTTCTTGACGCATGGCAATATGCATATCGCGTTTTTGCTGAGTATTTTCAATCATTTCTTGTATTTTGCCTTCTTTAAATGCAGCAATATACCCTCCCATATCCTGTATTTGCATAAAGAGTTTCCAGCCTTCTTCAATGAGTGAATTGGTAAGTGATTCGATATAATACGAGCCACCTGCAGGGTCAATTACTTTATCGAGATGTGCTTCTTCTTTTAAAATAAGTTGAATATTACGAGCTAAATGTTGCGAAAAAGCGTCGGAACTCTTGTAAATGGCATCAAATGGTCGTACAGTAAGCGAATCGGTACCACCTAATACTGCCGACATTGCTTCTGTAGTATTTCTTAACAAATTAACATATGGGTCGTAAGCTGTTTTATTCCAATTTGATGTTATAGTATGTATGTAAATAGGTAAATCTTCTGATTTTTGATCAAAAGCTTCTAATAATTTTCCCCATAAATAGCGAATGGCTCTGAGCTTTGCAATTTCCATAAAGTAATTGGAGCCAACACCCATATTGAGGCTTATTAAGTTTGCAATTTCTTCAATAGCGTGTTTTTCGTTTTCGCTAAGCTTTGTAAAATATTCGGCAGCTATAGCTAAACTCAATGCAATTTCTTGAACTATGGTAGAACCTGCATTTTGGAAGAAATAACCATTTATGCCAATAAGCTTACCTTTTTGAACAACTTGTTTAAAAAATTTTATAAGTGAACTTAACTGTTCAAAAGTATTCTCTTCTGAAACAAAAAAGTTACCATTTAAAGTTAAATGCCCAATAGGATCGTAATCAAAGCTAACGTTTAATTTTGTTTTATCGAGTTTTTGTTTTTTTATTTCTTCATCGAGCATAGAAAGAATAACGCCTGTACTACATCCACTCACAAATCGAATAGGAGTTGTCTCTAAATTTATGCCATTAACCAATTCAGAAAACTCACTTTGTTTTTGGAATAAGTGTACTAAATCGTAATGAATTTTTTCTTGAATTATAAATTCAATTCCTTCAGCTCCTTTATTTAAAGCTTCTATAGCTTGTTTGTTAGCATTTTGAATGTTGCCTACATATACTTCTTCGAAAATAATCCAATTGTTATTTTGGGTTTTATGACTCCTGTAAAGAGGTAAATTTTTATCGTCGTGCTTAATCCAGGGTATCGATTCAATATCTTCTTTACGATAGTATGGTTTTACAGTAATACCCTCGTTCGATTTCCATATTAATTTTTTTTCGTAATCGGCACCTTTCAATTCTTTGATAATAATTTCTTCCCACTGCTGAGTTGTAATAGGAGGAAATTCGCTAAACAATTTTTGCTTCGTACTCATATTGATTTTGAATTTAACCGCAAAGTTAGCTATTCTATCTAAATGAAGATATGTTTTTTATCAGTAAAATGATAACTATTTTAGTTATAGTTTTGTTTTACCTATTTTTGTTTATGGTTTATCTTTTATCAATAGATAACCAGAAAAACTAATGGGTATATTGGTTTTATTTTCTATATCATATTCCATTCGATTTAAAATAAATTCATATCTATAAGTAGAACCAAATATTTCTTTCCTTAGATGTTCGGATTTTAAATTGATAGAGTTTGAATGTTTTGAAAGTGGAGTATATTTGTTTAATTCATTAACAAAGGCATGTAAATTTAATATTGTTTCGAGCTTATTATTTAATTTAATCAATAAACAACCTGTCTTTTTTTGCAACGATAATTCGAGATTTAAACTATCATTAAGCTGAAAGTTTTGTTTATATGCAATTACTTCGTTATTAGAATAAACATTCAAAAAACAAATAAACAAAGAACTATCAACCTTTAATGAGCTATTAACATCATTGGTATAAAATTCATAATTTGATGAATATTTATTAGCAAAATAATAAGGATTAAATGTTAAACCTACACTCGAAAACAATTCTGACATTTTATCATAATAATTTATATAGTTCGATTTGCTATTATTGAAAAGTGAATCAATATTAACCTTAAAATATGGTTTAAGCGTATTGCTTCCGTGTGTTTCATAAAGATACAATGCAATTGAACTAAGGTCAGTTTGCGTTTTAGGATCCACATTTTTTTCGAAAGCATTGATTTTGCCTTGTTGTAACAAATCGTTTTTAACTAACAAATATTCCCATCTTTTTATTTGCTGTTTTTTACAAATTCTAAACATATTCCATGGTCCACTCACTGAGAGAAAAGCTAAAATGATAAAACTAAATGGAATTACGCGTAAATCTTGAATTTTTTTAATAAACAAATAAATACTTAAAAATAACATCCATATTCCGAATAAAATTACAATAACACGATGCTCTGTTAATCCATATTCTTGAATTCTTTTGAAAATAGCTAAAAAGTACATTACTAAAAACAGTACAATAAATATAAAATTGATAAAAACATACTTAACTAAAATTTTATTTTCTTTATCAAAAAGCACAGGAAATGTTAAAACAATAATTAAAAGATGTATGATAGAATATCCCATAATTAAGCCCACCGTCCATCCAGATGGCCAAATGCCAGAAATTATAATTTTTATTGAATATACGAATAAAATAATTCCATAAATTAAGTTTAAAGGTAATAATACATACAGAGCAAAGGTTCTGACCTCTTTAGGATAAAATTGTTTATTAGCATGATAAGTAAACTTTAATTGTAATCCACCTAAAATAAGCCATGGTAGTAGTAACATATATGAAAATGCAGAGATATAAAGGTAATATTTATAGTTGATGTTAACACCGAACAAAACATCGATAGCTAAAATAGCAAAAAGTAACCCCAGATAAATAATGGTACTAAAGAAAAATGAAATTAAAATTCGTTTAATAAACTGTTTATTGTAATACCAAAAAGGCATTTGTTGATGAAAGCCAATAAAAGGTAAATAAAACATAGATGCTAAAAATGTTAAAAAAAGTATAAATGCTCGAATGTAATGTTTTTCAAATATTTGTTTGCTAGGTAAGTTAATAAAGAATAATATTAAAAATAAGAATCCAATAGCATTGATTATAATATTGAACCATCTGCGAGTTTCGACTCGCTCTAAATATAAATTAAAAGCAACAAACAATGGTATGCCAAGCACGCTGGTTAGCAACAAATGCTGCCATATACTAGCCTCATTTTCTTTGTAAATGAGAATAACAGTCGAAAAGAATGAAAGTAATATTAAAATTACAGGAATAGGAAAACGCCAAAATGTTTTAATCGTTTTACGCAATAAGTATGAAAAATCGAAAGCCTTCATAATAGAATTATTTTTTGCTAAGTTATGCGAAAATATGTTTATTTCAAAATATCTCTGATAATTTCTGAAGCAGCAAATGCCCCAAAAATAGGTGGCATATACGATATTGTTCCAACTACTGATTTTTTATTGGGAACACCTTCGATCGGTAACACAAGCGACTTGTCAACCTTTTCGGTTGAAAACACTACTTTAAAGCCAGAATATACTCCTAATCGGTGTAGTTTTTTTCTTAAAATAAAAGCTAATCGACACTCAAACGATTCGGCAATATCGGTTATACGAATTTGTTGTGGATCGAATTTACCCCCGCTTCCCATAGAACTAATTATATTTAAATTTAATTGCAGTGCATGATAAATTAAAAATATTTTAGGCGACAAACTATCTATGGCATCTAACACATAGGTATAACGACTCTCCGACAAAAGATTGGTAATATTATCATCTTTTAAGTAAATTGTTCGTTTATTTACACTTATATCGGCATTTATATCTTTTAATCGTTGCTCAACAACATCGGTTTTGTATTTTCCTTCAGTGCTAATTAAAGCGGCCGTTTGTCTATTCCGATTTGATGCATTGTAAACATCAGAATCGACTATCGTTAGCTTACCTATTCCTGCCCTTGCTAATACTTCAGCTGCAAAGGCTCCCACCCCACCCAATCCAACCACTAATACATGTGCATTTGATAACTTTTCTATACCTTTATCGCCCACAAGCAAACGCGTTCGACTCTGCCAATCATGATCGTTTAACATATTGTTTTTGTTTATTTTGGAGCAAATTTAAACAAATCCTTAATACTGTAAAAGTAACCATCATATAAAAACAAGTATTTTTTCTGTCAACTATGTAAAATATTACCCCAAAATAGTATTTAGTATTTAAAAAAAACACGTCAAATCAATATTCTATAAACACTATGAAGATGTAATTATATATTAATAATCTTATTTTAAGAAAATTAGAAAAATATTTTTGAATTTTAAAATAATATGATATATCTTTGTTTTTTGAAATGTTTAACCTTAAAAAATTATTGCAATGCTAGTAAAAATTTCTTTAAAAAACAGCGACAAGAAAGCCTTATTAGATGAAAAGGTTTTCAATGAGTTGGTAAATGACCCTCATTTAAAACAAATTAAATTTTTTGAAAATTTACGTGAACATTCAAATGGCTACGTATTTTTTCAAAAAAACTGGAAACCCAGTGAAGCTGGTTTAAAATATGCAAATGAAACCATATATTTGCATAAGCTTATTGCCGAACGTTTTATTAAAAAGCCTGATAACAAAGTACGTTGGTTTGTTCGATTTAAAAATTCTATTCCACACGATTGCCGTTTAGAGAATCTAGAATGGAGCACTTTTTCATTTTTAGTTAGAAATACTAAAAAAGTCAAAAATAGTACAGGATATAGAGGCGTAGTAAAACAAGGGAAAAAATATTATGCTTATATTTATGTTAATCGAAAAGGTATTTCATTAGGTGCATACGAAACTCCCGAAGAAGCTGCTTATGCGTACAACAAAAAATCTATTGAAATTTTTGGTGAAACAAACTCTCTCAATAAATTACCAGAAGAAGTAATTAAAAAAATTGAAGCTAAACAAAAATAATTTTTTCTTTTGATCTTAATCAAAATAAGCCAGCCCCTCAAAGCTGGCTTTTTTATTTTGACACTATAAAAAATAAACCCAATAAAATTAAGTTATGAGACCTTTGCAAAACTCCTTTTTTCTTCTCATGTAATTGAAAAAAAATTGAAAATAAGATTGATTTTTTTACGATTACTATTGTTTTATTCTAATTTTGCTAAGGTCTTGATTTATATTTGCAACATGTATGTACGAATTATAACATCCCTGAATTCGCTCCCAAAAAGCCGTTCAAATAGTTGAATATGCGTGATGGGAATAAAATAAAACAACGATTGTTCGACACGTAGGAACGGCTCTCAATGATGATGATTTAAAACGGCTCAAACATATCGCCATAGCTTTATGCTTATCGCGACAATTACAATATTGTATGCGAGTTATAGGGAAGGCAGTCTCACCACAAATTATAGGTCAATTGTTGTTAAGTGTACAACTAAGTATTTTACGTGATAAAAAATCAAATAAACGATATGGTATTTTGTCAAATATAACTCAACAAGCAAAAGAAATTTATCAATCCGTAGGATTAAAAATATCAAATATTCCATTTATGATTCAATAATGTATTGATATATAATTACTTGTAAAATCATGTAGTGCCTACATAATTTCTTATGTATTTGTATGTCAATTACTAAAGCCTAAAAAGTGGCGAAGTCGTGGGAAGATCCCGAAACAAGTTCGGGATGACGAATGGTGTGGTGAGTATTGCCTATTTCAAAAGACCACCATACTACCCTCCAACCGTCATGCTGAACTCGTTTCAGTATCTCCACAAACTACAACATTACCTCCCTTAATCGTCATACTGAACTTGTTTCAGTATCTCCACAAACTACAACATTACCTCCCCTAACCGTCATGCTGAACTTGTTTCAGCATCTCCTCAAACTACAACATTACCTCCCCTAATCGTCATGCTGAACTCGTTTCAGTATCTCCACAAACTACAACATTACCTCCCTTAATCGTCATACTGAACTTGTTTCAGTATCTCCACATACTACAACATTACCTCCCCTAATCGTCATGCTGAACTCGTTTCAGTATCTCCACAAACTACAACATTACCTCCCTTAATCGTCATACTGAACTCGTTTCAGTATCTCCTCAAACTACAACATTAACCTCCCTTAATCGTCATGCTGAACTCGTTTCAGTATCTCCACAAACTACAACATTAACCTCCCTTAATCGTCATGCTAAACTCGTTTCAGTATCTCCACAAACTACAACATTGCCTCCCTTAATCGTCATGCTAAACTCGTTTCAGTATCTCCACAAACTACAACATTACCTCCCCTAACCGTCATGCTGAACTTGTTTCAGCATCTCCTCAAACTACAACATTACCTCCCCTAATCGTCATGCTGATTTTATTTCAGCATCCAATCAAAAAACATCATTCACATCATGAAACCTTTGCAAAACTCCTTTTTTCTTCTCATGTAATTGAAAAAAAATTGAAAATAAGATTGATTTTTTTACAATTACTGTTGTTTTATTCAAATTTTGCAAAGGTCTTATTTTCTGATTTTTTTAATTTTATATCGTTAAAATAAGCATTATTTCAGGAATATAATAATAAATATCAATAAGTTATTAACAATCACACATTTGCATGTTAATAGCCTTGCAAAGAACTCGTTATTCAATTAACATCCTTCATGCTTAAACTTATTCTTCTTAACCCCTCATCAATTCCAATTACTTTTACTTTAACATGTTGATGAATATGCAAAATCTCATTTGGATTTTTAATAAATTCGTTGGTAATATTAGAAATATGAAGCAATCCACTTTCTTTTATACCGATATTTATAAAAGCGCCAAAATTAGTAATGTTAGTTACTATACCATTTAAAACCATTCCAATTTTTAAGTTTTCAAAATGTTTTATCGATGGATCAAATTCCAAAATCTTAACCCTAAAACGCATATCATAACCAGGGTTCATTAAATCATTAACTATATCCTTAAGTGTTTCTTCGCCTGTATCATCACTGATATACTTTGCTATATCAATTTTTGCAATGAGTTCTTTATTTCCAATTAAATGATGAATATCGGTTTGTAAATCGAATGCTATTTTTTCTACTAAATCGTATTTTTCTGGATGAATACCTGTATTATCTAAAGGATTATCGCCATTTTCAATTCTTAAAAAACCAGCAGAAAGCTTAAAAGCCTTCTCGCCAAACCATGGAACTTTAAGTAAATCGTAAATATTATTAAACCTTCCGTTTTTCTTTCTATACTCCACAATGGTTTGTGCCATTTTTTCGCCAATTCCCGAAACATATTGCAATAAATACTCGGAGCAACTATTGAGCTGCACTCCCACTTTATTTACACATTCGATAACAGTTTCTTCAAGTGCAATTTTTAACAATTTTTGGTCGACATCGTGTTGATACTGTCCTATTCCAATAGCTTTAGGTTCAATTTTTACCAATTCTGCCAATGGATCTTGTAAGCGACGAGCGATTGATACTGCCCCACGTACAGTTATATCGTAATTTGGAAATTCTTTGCGTGCTATATCTGATGCGCTATATACCGAAGCTCCAGCTTCACTTACCACATATATTTTTACATTTTTAGAGAATGGTATTTTAGATAAAAAGGCCTCTGTTTCACGACTGGCAGTTCCATTGCCCACCGCAATATAATCAATCTTATAAGCATTTACCAATGATACAATTTTTTTTTCTGCTAATTTATGCTCATTTTGTGGCGGATGTGGATAAATGGTTTCGTTGTGTAATAATGTACCGTGTTCATCAATGCAAACCACTTTGCAACCTGTTTTATATCCGGGATCGATTCCCATTACACGTTTCTCGCCAATGGGTGGTGTCAATAATAATTGTTTTAAATTATCGGAAAATACCTTAATTGCCTCTTTATCGGCAGCTTGCTTAGACAAAGTATAATATTCATTCTCAATAGAAGGCTTTATATGTTTTAAATAGGCTTCACGCATACATTCACTAACAATAGCAGAATTTTTGCCTTTCCCTTTAATAAATAAATACGATAAACGGTCTAAGGCAATATCATCGTCGATACAAATTGATACTTTTAAAAATCCTTCGTTTTCGCCTCTCAACATGGCTAATATTCTATGAGAAGGGCAACGTTGAAGTCGTTCTTTAAAATCGAAATAATTTTTATACTTTTCAGCGTCGGCAATTTTTGTTTTAATAACTTTTGATTTAATTTCTGCATATTTAGCAAACTGTTGACGTATCAACTCGCGTGCATTCCTATTTTCGTATATCCACTCAATAATAATACTTTTTGCACCCTCTAGTACTTGTTGCTCATTATCAATTTTTTCATTCAAATATTTTTCAAGATTTGGTATATCGTAACTATGCTGTTCAAATATTAATTTTGCTAATGGTTCTAATCCTAGTTCGCGAGCAATAGAAGCTTTATTTTTTCGTTTAGGCTTAAATGGCAAATAAAGATCTTCTAATATATTAATATTGTAACATTGTTCAATTTCTTTTTTTAATGGTTCAGTTAATAAATTTTGCTGAGCAATGGATGTTAATATATAATTCCTTCTTTGTTCAAATTCATTTATAAAATCTAATTTTTGAAATAACTGTGATATTAAAACTTCGTCTAAATTTCCGGTAACTTCTTTACGATATCGAGCTATAAAAGGTATAGTTGCTCCTTCTTGCGCAAGTCTCCAAGTATTTTCAATTTGCCATTCTTTAAGCCCTAATTCTTCTGCTGTTAATAAAATCCACTTTTTGTTCATAAATAATTTAGGTAAATTTACATGTAAATTTTGCACGAAAGTAACTTTTTTTTTACTTTTACACCATTATTTAATCAATGAGTTTTAAACACATTTATATTATTTTTTTCTTTTTGTTAATAATTGATGATGTTTTTGCTTCATTCCCTCCTTTATTTTATTCTAATAACGATAATTCAGTTTCTATTTATGCTCCCAAACGATCAAAATTTGTTCGTAAGCGTTTAGGTTCGCAAACATTTTTTGGTGAAGCAGGAATGACATATGGTTATTATACCGGATTACGGTATTCAATTAACTACGATGGCATACTTCAATCTGATGATAAAAATGCACTTTCTATTAGACTAGGCATTGGTTACTCAAAAGCTACTAACGATTCAACCGTTAAAGGTCAAGAAATTTTTTTCCCATTAGGTATCAATGTATTTTTTGGTATTAAGAATCATTTCGATCTAGGCGGTGGAATGTATTATTACGAAAATCGTAAAACATTCACACCTTACTTTTATATTGGTTTTAGACATCAAAATCCCAAAGGCGGATTTATGTATCGATTAGGTGCCGATATTCATCTCGAAAGAGTCTATGATTTAAAAGGTAGAAACTTGCAAAAAACAGCCGTTTTTGGACCTTTAGTTGGCTTAGGATGGTCATTTTAAACGGACATCCATTTCGCTATTTTTTATATACCAGCATGTTGAATCGCAAACAGTTCGTGAGTATTTTTTAAAAAACACTCCATCGATAGCATATACAATATGACCATTAACCGAATACTGAGCTTTAGTATAATAATATTTATTAAGCGGTAAATATACCGACGTAGTATTTATTGTCAATGTATCAGTATAAACCAAATGACTGGTGTCATTATATTTGCCTTCGTATATCCAAATGGGCACATGGCGATTTTGACTGTTTATGGTAACACTAATATGCATTTCCCATTCATAGGGCTCAAAAGTATTGCAATCATATGTATAATTCTCGCAATCCTCGTTTTTATTATTACATGAAAATAAAATAAAAAATATTACAATTATAAAAAAAAGCTTCATTTCCATTCAATTTTTTTATTTGGATTATAAAATTTTGATAAAGGAATATTAAAGTATGCTGTTATTTTAAAATGAATAGGAAAAGCATTTTCATCTTTGAAATAATAATATTCTGATGCAAAAGACCAAGTAAAATAATTGCCTTTTAACATACACTCTAACATAGGAGATAATAAAGTATAGGATGGTGGTCTATTTTCAGCTCCCCTATATTTTCCATAACTTATATAACCTGTGAATCCAGTATTGATATAAACTTTATTATTTACATTGTTTTTTATTAATATTCTCTTGCTTAATGATGTTCCCCAAAGAGATCGTGTTTCCCAAAATTGATAATAAGTATGAGCATCTTGTTTTATAAGGATTCGGTTTGCCCATAATCGAGTTTGATACGAACAAGTAAAATTAATACCATAATGTGTTTCGAAAATATTAAAAGCAAGTCCCCAAAGCATATCGTTTGTATTAAAACTATTCGAAAATCCCCAATTTAATAAAGGTATAATAGGTCCCCAATATACAGGAATTCCATATTTTTTAAATAAACGAACTTGTTTTCTATCTCCTAAATAATAAGCCAATTTTATAAGATTACCGGATTGATTGTTTATAGGCTTTTTCTTTAATGACCAATTTAAAACATGGGTGTTTTTTGACAGTAAGGCATATTCAATAAGTCCATATCCATTATTACTTTGTTCATTAATACTTGCACCATTTAAAAGCAATTGCTCGGCCATAAGGGTATCGCCTTTTTGAACTGCCAATAACAAAGGACTTAACCCATTATTATCAGGAAAACTAACAAGATTTGTATTTTTTGCAAAAAAAGGAATTAAATCAGAACGTCCATAATATACGGCTCCCATCATACATGAATTTCCATCTTCGTCTAAGCTATTAAGCTTAGCTCCTTTTTTTACTAATAGCTCTATAATATCTTTATTTGCAAATCTTACTGCATAATGAAGAGGCGAAACCTTATTTCGGATTGTTTTATTAACATCGCTACCATTTTCGATTAAATACAAAACCATATCGTAATTATCGTAAGCAATAGCCATAAATAGCGGAGGTAAACAAAAAAATGAACTATAATTAACATCAGCACCATTTAAAACTAAGGCTTTAACAGCAAGAAGTTGATTGCTTTGAATAGCATAATTTAAAGCACTTATCCCATCATTAGAAATAGCATTGGCATTGGCTCCCTGATTTAACCAATATACAATAGAATCTGCATTACCATTATAAGCGGCTAATAATAAATTATAATCTAAATCGCTGGTTGATAATGTGTCTTGAGCAAATAAAAAATAATGATTAGAAAATACAAATAATAATATACAGAAATATTTATAAAGTTTCTGTATCATATCTACTATTGAATTATTTTTAATTCAGTTCTTCTATTGAGTGCTTTCCCCTCAGTTGTATCGTTGGTATCTAAAGGTTTTGAACTACCATAACCTACATACTTCATTCTATTAGCAGGAATTCCCTTTGCAATAAGAAAATTATAAACAGCCTGAGCTCTTTTTTCAGATAACAATTGATTGTAAGCATCATTTCCTGTGTTATCGGTATGACCACTAATCTCTATCTTTATATGATGATTAACCATCATAAACTGTACTATTTTTTCTAATTCTGTATAAGAATTTTTCTTTAGTTGAAAAGAATCTGTTTTAAAAAACACATTGGGTAAAACCATAGATGCCCCCACTTCGATAGGTAATAATTCTATTTGTTTTACTAAAGCTCCTTGTGATTGATTAAATAATATATTTTCTGAATGAAATAAATATCCATCAGATGAAATAAACATACCATATTCTTTCCCTTTTTGCAAGCACAACAAGAACTCGCCCAATACAGTATCGGCCTGAGTAGAAAAAACAATTTTATTTTTTTCTAAATCGATAATTTCACAACGAGCAGGCAAAGGTTTGCTTGTTTTTTTGTCGACAATCTTTCCTTTTATATAGGTTATTTCTTCGGGTTGAACACTACTGGGCAAATCGAATGCATAAATATCGTTTAAGCCAAAGCCTCCTTCACGCGATGAAGTAATATAGGCTCTTTTGCCCGAAGCTGAAACAACTAAACCTATTTCGTTTTTGGTTGTATTTATTGGATAACCCAAATTTACTGGTTTAGTCCACTTTCCTTCTTGGTCTCTTCGACTAACAAAAATATCGAAACCTCCTACCCCCCAATGACCATTTGAACAAAAATAAAGTGTATTCCCATCGGGATGAATAAAAGGTGATGTTTCCGCCATTGGAGTATTAATAACAGTATCGAGTATTTGAGGTTTGCCCCAACTACCATCACTTCTTCGATAACTCACATAAATATCAGAATTGCCAATACCATCGATACGTTCACTACTAAAATACAACTCTTTACCATTTGCCGAAATACTTGGTTGAGATTCCCAAGCAGAAGTATTTATTTCTGAAATATTTTTTGCTTTTGACCAACCATTAGCTGTTTTTTCTGAATAATACAAATCACAAGAACCTTTACCATCTGAACGATTGCAAGCAGTAAAAACCATATATTTCCCATCGGCTGTAATGGTTTGAGCCCCTTCATTAGAGCGAGTGTTAACATTACCTTGCAAAGGTATTGCTTTTGTCCATATTGAGTCTTTGTAATAACTTATATAAAAATCTTCTTGTGTATTATCGGATGCAGGTGAAGCATTTTTCCATAATGGTATCTTTCGAGTAAAAACCATTATTTCTTCATCAGGCGATATATATGGATAGTATTCATCGCATTCACTATTTATACCATCGCCCAAATTTTCGGGATTAAAGGCTACAGGAGTTTTCATTATTTCTATTGCATATTCGCATCGCTTTATTTGATCGTTTACAACAGATGTTAAATTGCTTTTGGGAACTTTTGATAAAAACAAGCGATATAATTCTAATGCTTCATTTACATTTCCAATATAAAACTGATAATTGGCTAATTGAAAATAAGTTTCGGGATATTTCTTTCCACAAAATTTTACACATTGCTTGTAATATAACAATAATGAATCGTAATATTCAAAAGTTAAAAAATATTCACCTAAAAGACGATATGCCTTAAAATATGATGAATCGTCTTCGAGAATCATATCTATATACTTTCTTGCATGAACAAAATCGCCTTTTTTAAAACTCCATTCTGCATTCTCGTATGTTTTATCTAAATATTTTTTATTTTGAGCGTATAAGCTTATACTTCCAAAATTACTTAAAAAACAAAAAAATAAAATAATAATATGTATTTTCATGCCATAAAGGTAAACAATTTAAAAAAAACGAACAATATAAATAATTATTGAATCATTAAATAAATAATTTTGTAGCTTAGCTCCATAAAAATTAAAACCATCATGATTTTTATACATTTATATTTCAAACACTTAGCAAATAGCTTGGTCGTCATTGCTTTTTTATTTCAAAGTTTTCATATTTTTGCTCAAGATAAAGAATTTGCATCTCGAATTATATCTGATTTAACAGCTAAAGATTTTCACGGGCGTGGTTACACACACAAAGGTATTAATAAAGCAGAAAAATATATAGTAACTACATTAAAAAACATTGGCATAAAAAACATTGTTGTACAAACTTTTAAAATGCCCGTTTCAGTTATTAAAAGTGCAAAAGTACTATTCGATACCACTTTTGTAAAATGGGGCGACAATGCTATTGTTTATCCAAGTAGTGCAAGCTTAAAAGGAATGTTCGAAATAGAAAAAATCAATAAATCGAATCTTGCTGATATTTTAACTAAAGATTTGACCAATAAATTTGTATTATTTGACACATCGCTTACCAGTCAATCTAAATACTCATCCGAAATTCATAAGTTGCTTCAAAATAATTCTGTTAAAGCAAAAGGATTTATTCTTTGTAAAAAAACAAAACTTATGCAAGTTCAAGCTAATAAAAAAAACAATTGGGTTATTATAGAAGTTGACACAAGTTTTATAAATGCTCGTAATATTACTATTAACCTTAAAACAAAATACATAAAACAATATAAAACTTCAAACATCATCGCTACGATTAAAGGAAAAAGCGATAGTATTATTGCCTTTAGCGCTCATTATGATCATTTAGGTGAGTTAGAAAACATATATTTCCCTGGTGCAAACGACAATGCAAGCGGAGTTAGTATGGTCATCGATATTGGAAGAGAATTAGCAAACGAACAAAATTCAAAAACCATAGCTCTTTTATTTTTTACAGGCGAAGAAGTTGGGCTTATTGGTTCCAACTATTTTGTCGGAAAGCCTACATTCGACCTAAAAAAAATTAAATATTTATTTAATTTAGATGTAATTGGAAGTGGTGAAAAAGGCATTACTATTGTTAATGGTAAAATATATCAATCATTAGCCGATGAACTTTCAAAAATTAATATTGATAAAAATCTTAATTTAGATATTCAAATTCGCGAAGCCTCCAATAACAGCGATCATGCTCCTTTTTATATGAATGGTATTCCATCGGTATTTATATATGCTAAAGGCAAAACAGGACCTTATCATCATCCCGACGATAATCTTTTAAACTTAAGCCTTGCCAAATATAATGATATTGTTAAACTTTTATTAACTTATACAAAACAATGAAAACGATAACTTTATCTTTATTTGTTCTACTTTTTTCTTTAAAATTATTTGCTCAGAACGAAAGTAGAATGATGCGTTTCCCTACAATATACGGGAATCAAATAGCATTTACCTATGCTGGCGACTTATACATAGCCAATATGAACGATGGCATTGCACGGAAGCTAACAAACTATAGTGGTTACGAAACTTTTCCTCACTTTTCACCTGATGGTAAATACATTGCTTTTACAGGTCAATACGATGGTAATTCCGAGGTTTATATTGTTCCAGCCACCGGTGGCGAACCCAAACGTCTTACTTACACAGCAACCCTCAATCGCGATGACATTGCCGACAGAATGGGACCTAACAATATAGTAACTTCGTGGACACCCGATGGCAAAAATATTATTTATCGCTCTCGCAAAGCTTCGTGGAATGATTTTGTTGGACAATTATATTCAATATCAATCGAAGGCGGCATGTCTGAACAACTTCCACTTTCGAGTGGTGGCTTTAATTCTTTCTCGCCCAATGGTGAAAAAATTGCTTTTAACAGAGTAATGCGCGAATTTAGAACATGGAAATATTATAAAGGCGGTATGGCCGATGATATTCGTATATTCGATTTTAAAACTAAAACTATCGAAAATATTACTCAAAACCCATCGCAAGATATTTTCCCTATGTGGTGGCAAAACGAAATTTATTTTATTAGCGATAGGGATCGCACCATGAACTTATTTGTATATAACACACAAACAAAACAAACGACTAAACTTACACAATTCGACGATTTTGATATTAAATTCCCATCAATAAATGACGGAAAAATAGTTTTTGAAAAAGGTGGTTTCTTATATTGGTTCGACATTGCAACTAAACAAATTCAAAAAATAAAAATTACGATTGCCGACGACCATCTTTATTCGCTCAATAAATGGGTAGATGCATCAAAATTCATTAACGACTATGATATAGCACCCGATGGTAGCCGCCTTTTAGTATCCGCACGCGGTGACGTATGGACAATACCTTCACAAACCGGCATCAATATAAATCACACTCAAAGCTCTAACTCACATGAACGTGAAGTAGCCTATTCGCCCGACGGCAAATATTTTGCCTTTTTATCCGATCAAACAGGTGAATATGAAATCTATATTCAAGAAACTCATTCGAATAAACCTCCTATTCAGTTAACTCAAGGAAACGACAATTACATTTTTTCTTTCTTATGGTCGCCCGATAGCAAAAAAATTCTTTTCAACGACAAAAAATTTAATCTCAAATATGTAGACATTCATACTAAACAAATAACCCTTGTTTATCAAAGTAAAAGCTGGGAAATAAACGACTATACTTGGTCGCCCGATAGTAAATGGATAGCTTTTGTTGATAGAACTTTGCAAAACACCATGAGTCAAATATTTATATATAATATTACCAACAAAACTACTACTTCTATAACCAGCTCATGGTATTCAAGTAGTAACCCTTGTTTTAGTAAAGATGGAAAATATTTATTTTTTACAAGCGACAGAGATTTTAATCCAATTTATAGCAATACAGAATGGAATCATGCATATGTTGATATGTCAAAAATTTACTTTGTAACACTTCAAAAAGAAATTACTAATCCATTAGCTCCTACTAATAAAACTATTTTTTTTAGCGATGAAGATACCTCAAAGAAAAAAATAAAAACTCCTACCTCAATTCGTATCGATTTCGATAATATTTATAATCGTATTATAGCACTCCCTATAAAAGCCGGTAATTATTGGAATTTAAAATGGGCAGATAATCTATTATATTATAATTATTCATCGGAAAGTAGCGAAACATCAAGTATTCATGCTTTCGATTTTGAAAAAAAGAAAGAAAATAAGATAGGTGATTATAATAATTTTAAAATATCGGCTGATGAAAAACATATGGCTATTATTAAAGACAATAAATACTACATTGTCGATTTACCCAAAGACGAAATAAATCTTAACAATGTAGAAGCATTATCATTTAAGGGGATGAAAACATATATTAACACAAAAGAAGAATGGATGCAAATCTATAACGAAGCATGGCGTCAAATGCGTGATTTCTTTTACGACCCGAATATGCATGCTGTTAACTGGAAAAATATCTACGAAAAATACAAACCCTTAGCTCAAGCTTGTGCACATCGAAACGATTTAACTTATGTAATAGGCGAAATGATTGGCGAATTAAACGTTGGACATGCCTATGTAGGCGGTGGCGATCAAAATAATCCTGAACGAGTAAAATTAGGTTTATTAGGTGCTATAATTTCAAGACATCCATCGGGTTATTTTAAAATTGACAAAATATTAAAAGGCGAAAACTGGAACCCTACCTTACGATCACCACTTACCGAAGTTGGCGTTAATGTTAACGAAGGAGATTTTATTATTGCAGTAAATAATCAATCGGTTAAAAATGTTAACGATATATATAAATTATTAACCAATAAAGCCAATATCCCAATAGAGCTTACAATTTCTAATAAACCCGATGAACTTACAACACATAAAGTAGTGGTAACTCCTATTGACGATGAAGCCCCTCTTTACTACTATAATTGGGTACAAGAAAATATAAAAAAAGTATCCAATGCCACCAACGGCGAAGTCGGTTATGTACATATTCCCGATATGGGTGTTGAAGGACTCAACGAATTTGCCAAATATTTTTACCCACAACTCAACAAAAAAGCTCTAATCGTTGACGATAGAGGCAACGGTGGTGGTAATGTATCGCCAATGATTGCCGAAAGACTTAAACGTCAAGTTGCATTTTTTGGTATGGCTCGTAATCAAATAGAAGGCGAACCAACACCCAATCAAATGATACTAGGACCTAAAGTATTACTTATAAACCAATATTCAGCTTCTGACGGCGATTTGTTCCCTTATCAATTTAAAAAATATGGAATTGGAAAAGTTATTGGCGTACGCACATGGGGCGGAGTAGTTGGTATAAGAGGCTCACTTCCCTTTGTTGATGGCGGATATTTAATGAAACCCGAATTCGGACATTATGCATCCGATGGCAAATCATGGATTATTGAAGGCTACGGTGTTGAACCCGATATCGAAGTTGACAACGACCCATATAAAGAATATATGGGAGAAGACCAACAACTAAACAAAGCCATAGAAATCATATTAGATGAAATGAAAAGAAACCCAGTTGAAAAAGCACCCATACCACCATTCCCCGATAAAACAAAATAAACAATTGTTAATGATAGTTTTTTAAACTAAACTTTTTTTCTATTCATAAATTCTTTATTTTTACAACTAAAAAAATATGCGTAGTTTTTTATTTTTTCTCTTTATATTGCTGAACTCATTCTTTTGCTTTTCACAAAATCAATTTTATCGTACATTTGGAGTAGAAAATGGACTTAGTCAATCTATCGTATTTTGTTTACATCAAGATCATCATAACCAACTTTGGATAGGAACTATTGGTGGAGGTATCGATATTTTTAATGGTAATCAGTTTATTAATTACTCCAAAGGAAATGGTTTACCGAGTAATATGATACATAACATATATCAAGACTCTAATAATACTATTTGGATTTCAACCGATAATGGACTCGTGAAAAGAAATATATTAACCAACCAAGTTTATACTACCGAACATGGTTTACCTTCAAATAATATTTGGAATTTTATTGAAGTATCAAAAAACGAATACTGGATAGCAACCGATGCAGGTATTGCCATTTTAAAAAATAATAAAATTACTATACCAAAATTTTTAAGCACTATAGCCAACAATAAAATATTTTCGCTTTTTAAAGATTCCAAAAATCGTATTTGGATAGGTACTTTTTCAAATGGTTTATTTTATTACGATCAACAATATATTAAAGCCGTTTTAGACTCTAATAATTTACCTTTAAAAACAACTTGGACCATAAACGAAGATAATATCGGCAATATTTTCATAGGCACTTCGCAAGGAGCATTTATATATACAAATAAGCAAGAACTTAAACCAATTTTAGGAAATTCTACCTTTACAAATTCTTTTAAATTAAACGAAGAACTTTACACTTGTATTTACGGAGGCGAAATTTTTAAAATAATGAATGGTAAAATATCATTTGTAAAAGCACTTCCCATTAGTAATGTACGCAGCTTTATTATCGACAAAGAAAAAAATATTTGGATAGGTAGCGAAAATGGTCTTTATCAATTTCCTAAAACTCCCTTTATAAATTGGAATCAAAATCAAAAATTATTACAAAAATCAGTATTTTCAATTTGTAAAGGCTATGCTCCCAACGAATTTTGGATAGGATTTGATAATTTAGGTGCTAACTATATAAAAACCAAACAATTCAATATTACAGAAACGAACTCTTTTATACAAATAGGCTATATTTTAAAAGAAAAACCTAAAATTAATAAAAAAAACATAAAAGCCCTTATAGGAAGCTTTATATCTTCAATAATAATTGACAATAATGGCAAAACATGGTTTGGAACATTAAATGGTATCACTATTTTTAACCCTAAAGATAGTACATATTGGCATATTAGCAACCAAAACAGCTCAGATTTAAAAAACATTATAATTCACCCCACTATAAACCGCTCTGTAAATCATCTCAGTAAAGATGAACAAGGAAATATTTGGGCTGCAACATTAAAAGGTATTTATATTTTTAACGATACCGCATTACAAAATACACCCAATGCATTAAGCAATATAAACACATCCGTTTATTACGTTTATCACGATAAAAATCAAATTAAGTGGATTTGCACCGATAAAGGACTTTATAAATTCGATTTACCCAAAAATAAACTAATGCATTTCGATGCAAAACATGGTTTTATAGATGGCATTGTTACAACTATTATTAAAGACCATCGTAACCATTATTGGTTAGCTACAAAAGAAGGTATTTTCTTTTTTAATGGTAAAAAATTTAGAAACTTTAATAAAACTATACATGGATTAAATTCTGATAATATTTACGTTCTTACCACCGACTTACATAATCAATATTTAATTGCAGGTACGAATAAAGGATTAAACAAAATTGATTTAGATTATTTTTATAATAACGATAGTTTAATTGTCAAAACCTATTCGCTAAACGACGGTTTTTTAGGACAAGATTGTAACCGGAATGCAATATTGGTCGATAGTCTTAATAATATTTATATTGGCACAACGAACGGTGTTACCATTTACAAACTCAATGAAGAAACAATAAATAATATAAAGCCAAATATTGTTATTCATAAAATACTATACAATTTTCAAGATTTTGATTGGTCGGAATATTGCGATTCAATCAACGCAGAAACCAAACTCCCCATAAACCTCAAATTACCCTATAACAAAAACCATTTAACCTTTCAATTCGATGCCATTTCGTTTAAAAACCCTGAGAAAGTACAATATCAATTTAAAATGATAGGTTTGGACGACAACTGGTCGCCTATAATGAAAAAAAATGAAGCCGATTTTCCTTCACTCCCTCCAGGGAATTACACCTTCCTTGTTCGAGCTTCAAACGAAGACGGTATTTGGAGCGACCCTTATGAATTCTCATTTATTATTGAACCTCCTTTCTATAAAACATGGTGGTTTATATCTACCATTATTTTAGTCATTATTATTGCCATTATAGCTTTTATTAAATATCGCGAACGCTCACTTATTAAAGAGAAACAACGTCTTGAAGCCATAGTAAAAGAACGTACTGCCGAAGTTGTTCAGCAAAAAGAAATTGTTGAACAAAAAAATAAAGATATTACCGATAGCATCAATTACGCTCGCAATATTCAAGAAGCTCTCCTACCTTCAATTGACGAAGTTAAACAATTTTTCCCTGATAGCTTTATTTTATACTTTCCTCGCGATATCGTTAGTGGCGATTTTTATTGGATAACACAAAAACAAAATCGAATATTTTTTGCAATTGCCGACTGTACTGGACATGGAGTTCCTGGCGCTTTTATGAGTATGTTAGGTATTACATTCCTCGACGAAATAGTTTCTAATTATCCTTTAGCACATGCCAATGAAATACTTAACCAACTTCGAACCGAAATTATATATTCGCTAAAGCAAAACGAAAAAGACAGCACCTCAAAAGATGGAATGGATATCGCTTTCATTATTTACGATATTCAAAACAAAACACTCGAATATGCCGGAGCCAATAATCCATTGTATATTATTAAAGAAAATAACGATTTTATAGAAATTAAAGCCGATAAAATGCCTATTGGCAAACACATTACTAACGAACCTTTTACCAATCATATACTTAACATCGAAAATAACATGTGTGTTTATATGTTTTCAGATGGTTATGCAGACCAATTCGGAGGTCCTAACAGAAAAAAATTCAAATATCAATCACTCAAACAACTTATTGCAACTTATCACCATTTACCAGCCAACGAACAAATGCATATTTTCCGTCAACGTTTTTACGAATGGAAAGGGAACTTAGAACAAATTGATGATGTGCTCATAAGTTGTATAAAATTTAAAGTATAAAGCAATTCAATTATGGTAGTATTTCCAAATGCAAAAATTAATCTTGGTTTAGCCGTTACTGAAAAGCGTCTTGACGGATATCACAACCTCGAAAGCATTTTTCTACCTATTACTTTATGCGATGTATTAGAAATTCTACCCTCTCATACACTCACCATTAAAAATTATGGCTTTAATATTGATGGAAACATAGAACAAAACCTATGTTACAAGGCATTCAAACTTCTTCAAAACGATTTCAATATTCCACCTGTTACGATCATTCTTCACAAAAATATTCCGATGGGAGCTGGTCTTGGCGGAGGCTCATCAGATGCGGCATTTACTTTAAAAACATTAAATAAACTATTTGAATTAAACTTAAGCCTATCACAATTATCGCATTATGCAAAACGTATCGGAAGCGATTGTAATTTTTTTATTGAAAACATTCCTGCATATGCGACTCAAAAAGGAGATGAACTAAATCCTATCTCTTATTCATTCAACAATATTTACATAGTAATTTTAAAAAAGAGCATTCACATTCATACCGCAGAAGCATATCAACAAATTTCACCCCATAAAACCTTGTATTCTTTTAAAGAAATAATTGAAAAAATAAGTACAGACGAATGGAAAAACTATTTTTATAACGATTTTGAAATATCGGCTTTTTCAAACTACCCTGAACTTAAAGCTTTAAAACATTATTTATATCAACAAGGTGCTTTTTATGCCAGCATGACGGGCAGTGGTTCGGCTATTTATGGGCTTTTTAAATTTGAACCCAAGTTTACTGTTAACGATATTTTTTTTTGGAAAGGTAAAATCCTAGTATAAAAATAAACGACCATTATTCCTTACCTGCCAAATAATCACTCAGATACTCAAAATGAGGTGTAAGTTTTCCATTTTTCAAAATGGTGGCTCGTTCAATAACCTTACTTTCTTCTTCTTTCAATAATTCGGGCAATATTTTATGATAAAAAGCTTTAGCAAAATCGGCCGACGAACTTCGAGGCAATTCGGCAGGCAAGTTATCTATAGCCATTACCGTTATATTCCCGTCTTTAAAAGGATCGTCTTCTTGTTGTGTATGAGGATTGTATCCATATATGGGATCATCTATTTTCGAAGCTCTTATGGTCGATGCAATAGGTTTTTTAATATCGCAACTTACGTCGCCTATAATAGAAATATTAAAATTGGGATGTAAATAGTCTTCAGGACGTAATATTTCTGGAGAGCGTGGATCCCAAAAATGACAAGCAATATATATATCTGCTATTAAAGCAAAGGGTAAGAAATTCGCTTTATATTCTTCGGGGTGATCAATAAAATGTTGCAAATCATGATGCTCATTTCTAATATGTTTATTATAATGCCAAGGGTCGAGTCTACAAAAAACGGCTTCATTAAATGTTTGAGTTAAAAATTCATCTGGGCTTACTTCTTTGATATGTAAATGCGATAAAGTTTCTAAAGCACCATGAGCCACTCTTCCACCGCCTGTAATTACAATCTTAACAGGAGGTAATTTTATGTTTTCTAATTCTTTAAACATTTCTATGTGGTCATAGCATTGGTAAGCTCTTTTTAAATTAAAAAGTTTGTGTTTTTGTCCTAATGTCCATATCGTATTGTATGCCCCTACAATGCCTGCCCAACGACCAAATGCGATTAAACGCACATGATTTTCATCGGTCAAATATTCATAATCAATTAAAGTAATATTTAATTCTGCACATTTTTGAAGCAATGGACGATTATATGGCTGCTTTTTTCCGGTATGAGAAAAAAACATGTACTTTTTGCCTTTTTGCAAAGTAGGAATAGAAACTTCTTTTATACCGATTAATATATCAGCATCTTCTATATTATTCGATACTTCAATACCTTGCTGTAAATACTCATCATCGGTTATGGCACGAATATCGCTTGGCTGAACAACAATTTCGATATCCGAAAAATGATCTTTAATCGCTTTAGCAATTTCTGGTGTAATCGCTACTCTTCTATCGGGTGGAGTTTTCGTTTCTTTTATGATTCCTATCTTCATTGTTGACATTTTTGTCGCAAAGATAGAAGAAAAAGATAAACAAAACTACCTCTTTTTTAACACATATTTTACTTTAAGGTTGTAAGAAAATTGAACCACGGGTTCTAATATAATTGGGTTCACTATACACTCATAATTTTTATAATTCAAAGGATTATAAAACAAAGCAGGTACATTATAGTGAGAAATAACCTTGCTTCCCATTTTAGATGAATTTGAATTATATCGAGCAAATTCTACATACGAAGAATAACGTTCGAGTGGATATGTTGACTGCATATTTTCGTACACTAACTGATACTGCGATTCTGTTTTAACTCCTAATTTTTGTAACTCATTAACTTTTTTTTGAATGCTTTTAATACATATTTGTCTTAAGGAATCGTAAATTTGATTTGTATTTAATACCATATAATCTACTTTAATAATATCGTATATTTCATTCTTTGCAGCTTCGAGCATTATCTTTTCGGCAATTTCTTTATTTTTATAATGAATATGAATATTTTTTTTCAATTCATATCCGGTTGGAACTTCATGATAAGTTTTACTGAATAATTTTTTCTCAACTTCTATTTCAAAAATCGGAAATTGTGAAATATAATCTACATATATATCGCTCGATGCAATACCTAAAGGTTGTATAGCCTGTTTAAAATTTTCTATTCGTTTATTTAACATTTGGTGGCAATCTTCTAAAGACTCAGCTATTTGAGAAGTGCCTAAAATCATAACATACTCATCTGCTTTTACATTCATAATAGCATTGCATTCTAACATAAATGCGGTATCATTCGAACTAACGGTAGTAGGATAATATTGATTCTGTTGAACATATCCTCTATAATTTGCCTCATCAAATATTCCACCCGATACTTCACTTTTGCTTTTAGATTGATTATAAAAATAATTTCCCGCTGCCTGACCTAAAACTAAATTTGAAGTAGTAGCGATGAAAGCAATAAAAAAAGATATACGTTTCATATTAGTAATTTTTTGATTTATTGACAAAAATATGATTTTTTTATTTAAAAATTTCATTATTTATTTTTAAATGAACAAATTTTTCGACCTAAAATAAGCTAAAACAATCTATATTATTTTAATGTTAATATTTTTACTGCTTTAAAGAACCTTTTTATTTTTTAAGCATTTTAATTATTTTTGCACCAAAATATAAAACGATGAAATACAATTTTGGTGGTTTAGAAGAAAAATTTTCAAAGTACGAAGGTTCGAATGTTTTGGTAGTTCCTGTACCCTACGATGGTACAAGCACATGGATAAAGGGTGCCGACAAAGGCCCCGATGCTATTTTAGAAGCATCAGCAAATATGGAATTATACGACATAGAATACGATTCAGAGTTTTATACAATTGGTATTCACACATGCGAGCCACTAGGTCCTTATCCTTCGCCAGAATCAATGAATCAACAAGTTTATGATTTTGTCAAACAACATATAGATAAAAAGTACATTGTATTATTAGGCGGTGAACATTCGGTTAGCACAGGTACCATAAAAGCTCACGCCGAAGCTTATGATTCTCTTACCGTTTTGCAACTCGATGCACACACCGATTTACGCGATGAATACGAAGGTTCTAAATATAATCATGCTTGCGCAATGGCAAGAGCTAAAGAATTTTGTCCGGTTATTCACGTTGGCATACGTAGTCAGTGCACCGAAGAGCTTGATTCATTCCATAGAGACGATATTTTTTATGCTCATGAAATTGTAAACAACAAATATTGGATTGAAGATGTAATTGCTCGAATTAAAACAAAAAATGTTTATATAACCATAGACTTAGATGTTTTCGATCCTTCTATTATGCCATCAACAGGCACACCAGAGCCAGGTGGCTTACATTGGTATGAAACACTTGAACTACTCGAACAAGTACATCGTAAAAGAAACGTTGTTGGCTTCGATGTAGTTGAGCTATGCCCCAATGAAATAAATAAAGCACCTAATTTCTTAGCAGCAAAATTAGTTTACAAAATGATTGGATATAAATTTTTTTAATTAAATAAATAATTACCTATGAAAAAGTTAACTAAAAAAGACATTTTAAAAGACACCATTAAACACATAGACATAAAAAAAATTGATAGCACGGCTATTATTGATTCTATGCGTGAAATGTCGTTTACTTCACGCGAAACAGCTTCGGCTGCCGATATTTTTATACGTATGCTTAAAGACAAAAAATGTAGTATTATCCTGACCATTGCTGGTAGTACAAGCGCTGCAGGATGTATGCAAGTATATGTCGATATGGTAAAACATAATATGGTGGATGCCATTGTTGCTACGGGCGCGACTATTGTTGATATGGACTTTTTTGAAGCATTGGGTTTTAAACATTACAAAGGCACACCCAATGTTGATGACAAACAACTACGTGAATTATATATAGACCGCATATACGATACCTATATCGACGAAGAACAATTGCAACAATGCGATATGACCATTAAGAAAATTGCCGATTCGCTAGAACCTCGCCCCTATTCTTCTCGAGAATTTATTAAAGAAATGGGAAAATATTTAACCAAACATTCTAAGAAAAAAGATTCACTTGTACAAGTAGCATACGAACACAATGTTCCTATTTTCTGCCCCGCTTTTACCGATAGTAGTGCAGGATTTGGTTTAGTAAAACACCAAGTTGATAATCCTAAAAAACATGTTACCATTGACTCAGTAGCAGATTTTAAAGAACTAACTGAAATAAAAATCAAAGCCGGCGAAACCGGTATCTTTATGATTGGTGGAGGTGTTCCCAAAAACTTTACTCAAGACACTGTAATTTGTGCTGAAATACTAGGACATGAAGTTCCTATGCATAAGTATGCAATCCAAATTACGGTTGCCGATGTACGCGATGGCGCTTGTTCTAGCTCTACCCTTAAAGAAGCTTCGTCGTGGGGAAAAGTCGATACTACTTTTGAACAAATGGTATATGCCGAAGCAACAACCGTACTACCACTTATTGTAAGCTATGCTTATCATTCAGGAGCTTGGAAAACAAGAAAAGCAAGAGAATTTTCTAAACTTTTTAAATAACAAATCACCAAATTTAAATTTAAGCACATAAATTTTTTTGTTTATGTGCTTTTTTTGTATCTTTGAAAAAAAATATGCCTATGAAAAATATTTTACTTTTAACACTAACTATTACAGTTAATATTTTTATTTATGAGTCTTTAAATGCTCAATGTACACCCGATCAATCGTGTAATGATATTGGAAATCCCGGCGAAATGTGTCCAGAAGTGTTACCTCCAGCCACTGTTAATATTCCCTATAATCAAGTAGTAACCATTATTCCACCTGCTACATTTGATTACAACGGACAAACTGTTTCTATCAATAAAATTAAAATCACGAATGTAGAAAACATCCCACAAGGCTTGACTTATCAATGCAGTCCTGCTAACTGCGAATTTACCCCTACTACACCCGTTACACGTTATTGTATTCTTTTAAGCGGTACGCCTACTACACCCGGTACTTATCCATTAAAGGTACACGTAGTTCCTTATATTTTAATTTTAGGAGTCCCCACAGCATTGCCTGAACAAGTTGATGACACTTCGTTAGTAATGGTTGTAAATACAGCAAGCAGTGCACAAATTATAAATAGTAGCAAGTTTACAGTACTACCTCCTCAACCCAATCCCTTTAATTCAACTGTTTCTATAAGTTTTTATTGCCCTTATACTTCGTCTATTGATTTGCAAGTTTTCGATGTACTCGGTAATAAAGTATACGAAGAAAAAATGATCTCCAACAAAGGTGAAAATAGTTTTAAATTTGATGGAAGTAATTTAAAACGAGGTGTATATATTTATAAAGTAAACAACGGGAGAGAGAATTTTGTTAAACAACTGATAAAAAATTAAATTTAGTTTAGATTAAACAAAAAAGCCATCGGGATACGATGGCTTTTTTTATAGCTATGAGGCCTCATATATTAGGCTTTAACGGCTATTTCTTCTTTTACGGCATCTGCCAAACGACGAATTCCTTCAATATTATTTTCTACACTCATAAACGAAAAATTCAAACGGATGGTATTTCTACCACTACCATCGCAATAAAAAGCATTGCCCATAACAAACGCAACATTCTTTTCGATAGCACGCATAAACAATTTTTCGCTATCCATCCATTCAGGTAGAGTTAAAAATAAAAACAAACCACCTTCTGGCTTAGTCCAGTGTACACCAGCTGGCATATATTTTTCTAAAGCCATGAGCATCGCATCTCTTTTTTCTTTATACATGGCTACCGTACGTTTTATATTTTTATCGAAATAGCCTTTCTCAATATAGGTAGCAGCTATTTTCTGCACAAAGGCACTCGTACACAAATCGGTTGCTTGCTTAGCCACAACAAACTTATCAATTATTTCTTCGTTTGCCATAACCCAACCAATTCTAAAGCCAGGAGCAAAAGTTTTACTGAATGTGCCTAAAGTAATAACATAACCTTTTTTATCGAGCTGATAAAACATAGGTTGTGGCTTACCTTCAAAACGAATTTCTCTATAGGGGCTATCTTCGGCTATTAAAACATCGTATTTATAAGCTATTTCTAGTATTTCTCTACGTCTCCATTCGGGCATCGTTATGCCAGCAGGATTCTGAAAATCGGGAATAATATAAATAAATTTAGGAATTTCGTTTTTGGCTTTTAGTTCAGCGAGTGTTTTATCTAACAAATCTGAGCGAAGCCCATTCTCATCTAAAGGAACACCCACTAATTGTGCTCCATAACTTCTAAATGCACTTAAGCCACCCAAATACGAAGGTAAGCCGCAGATAACCTTATCGCCAGGATTGATAAATATTTTTGCTAACAAATCTAATCCTTGTTGCGAAGCCGTTGTAATAATTAAATTGCCTAATTCAAGATGAACATCATCATTTTTATAACGTTCAATAAGCGCTTTTCTCAATCGGATATCGCCTTCGGTTTCGCCATATTGTAACGCCATGGTTCCATCGGTATTAAGTACTTCGGCAACAATGTCTTTAAGTTCGTCAACAGGAAACGATTCTGGTGATGGTAAACCACCCGCAAATGAAATAAGTTCCTTACGTTGAGTAAGTTTTAATAACTCACGAATTACCGAACGTTTACTATTTTTAATAGTATTCGAAAATCTGTCTTGAAGATTATTTATCATAAGATTTTTTCTTGCTAAGATAAGAAATATATATTTAGAAAATGATTCAAATAGTCAGTAAAAAAAACTGTTTTAAAACAAGCAAATCGTTCATAAAATATTTTACCACGATTTTATCGTAAAATTATTTGTATCTTCAAGCTTTCAAATTTTTATATATACATATGATACAAAAGATTGATGTATTGCTAGGTTTACAATGGGGCGATGAGGGCAAAGGTAAAATTGTTGATTTGCTTGCTCCTCAATACGATGTTGTTGCACGTTTTCAGGGAGGTCCTAATGCTGGGCATACACTCGAGTTCGACAATAAAAAATTCGTGCTACATACCATTCCTTCGGGTGTATTTCAGCCAAAAAGTTTAAACTATATAGGTAATGGTGTTGTTTTAGACCCCTGTATATTTAAACAAGAAATCGAAAATCTATCCATTGTTTCGCCTTGGATATATGATAATCTCTATATTTCCAAACAAGCTCATCTTATACTTCCTACCCACCGATTATTAGATGCTGCATACGAACAAGCAAAAGGTAAAGATAAAATAGGTTCCACCCTTAAAGGTATCGGACCAACTTATACCGACAAAATTTCACGTCAGGGAATTCGGGTTGGAGATATTTTTCAAGCTAATTTCAAAGAAAAATATCAAGCATTAGTCGAAAAACACAAACAAATTTTATCCTTATTTCAATACCCTATCGATTCGTTGGCTGAACTTGAGAAAAATTGGTTTGAAGCATTAGATATGCTCAAAAAGTTTAAACATACCGATGGCATTTCGTTTATTCAAAAACAAATTGAAGAAAATAAAAAAATATTAGCCGAAGGAGCTCAAGGCAGTATGCTCGATATTGATTTTGGTTCTTATCCTTTTGTAACTTCATCAAACACAATAGCTGCTGGTGCTTGTACAGGCTTAGGTCTCGCTCCGCAACAAATTGGTAATGTGTTAGGAGTAACCAAAGCTTATTGTACGCGTGTTGGAAGCGGTCCTTTCCCTACTGAGCTAAACGACTTAGTGGGCGATGAACTTCGTACCCAAGGACACGAATTCGGAAGCACTACCGGACGTCCTCGTCGCTGCGGATGGCTCGATTTAGTTGCCTTAAAATTTGCTGTAACTATTAGCGGTGTTAATCGTCTTATCGTTACAAAAGCCGATGTGATGTCCACACTTGATGAAATAAAAGTTGCAGTTGCCTACCAAACACATGAGGGCGAAATTACACACATCCCCTACTGCCTCGATGATGTTAAACAGCCTGTTTATAAAATATTTAAAGGCTGGAAAACAGACATTCAAAACATTCGCAACAAACAAAATTTGCCTAAAGAACTGCTGCAATACATTGCTTTTATCGAAGAATATACAAACGTTAAAGTGGAGATTATATCGGTAGGACCTGATAGAAACGCAAATGTATATTTATGAATTTAAAATGGACGATTAACTGTTTAACCCTTTTAATTTTACAACAAACATTATTTTCGCAAACAAACGATTCTATTTGTTTTAAAGCTTATAGGACGACTATTGCACCTACAATAGATGGACAAAAAGATGCCATTTGGAATATTTGTCCTATAATAAACGGTTTTAAACAAAAAAATCCATACTATAATTCTCCACCTCTATTCGATACCGATGTCCAAATACTATACGACAATACTGCTATATATGTATTTGCCTTTTGCCACGATGAACACCCCGATAGTATTCTAAAACAACTTGGCAATAGAGACAATCAAAACTTAAATGCCGATTACTTTATTATAGCCTTTGATACATATAATAAACAACAAGATGCTTTTATTTTTGGAGTATCTGCCTCTGGTGTACAATTGGAAATGCGAGGCGACGACAAATCATACAATGTGGTATGGGATAGTAAGATTGCTATTTCTGATTCAGGTTGGTCTGTAGAAATTAAAATACCCTACTCAGCTATTCGTTTCCCAAAAGTTTTAAAACAAGATTGGCGTTTTCAATGTATAAGAAGTATTCGTCGCATACGTGAAGAAAGCCGTTTAGTATTAGAGCCTCGCGAAGCTAATAATCCGCTTCTTTATTGGTCAAAACTCGATGGCATAGAACAAATTGAAGCCCCTCTCCGATTATCGTTTACACCTTATCTGTCAGCAGGTTTGCAAACAGAATCAGAAAAAGGCACAAAAACACAACTAAGTAAATTGTTCAGCGGTGGACTCGATTTAAAATATGGCATTAACGAAAGTTATACGCTCGATTTAACACTTTTGCCCGATTTTAGCCAAGTTCAATCAGATAATAAATATAAAAACCTTACTGCATACGAAACAGTTTATAGCGAACAACGTCCGTTTTTTAAAGAATCGGTTGAATTATTTAATAAAGGTGATATTTTTTACTCTCGTAGAATAGGTCGTTTACCACGCAATTTTTACAGTATTTCAACCGACAGCAACGAAATTATTAGCAAAAATCCGCAACAAACACAACTCATCAATGCTTTTAAAATATCCGGACGAAATAGTAAAGGACTTGCTATAGGCGTTTTAAATGCTATTACTGCCAATACCTATGCTCAAATAAAAGACACATTAACAGGATTGGAAAAAAGTATTTTAACCGAGCCTTTTGCTAATTATAATGTTTTTGTTATTGACCAAGCTTTTAGACAAGGCAATAATATATTTTTAACCAACACCAGTTTTTTGCGAGAGAAAAACAACTACAGTTCAAACGTTACAGCCATAGGACTTTCACTAATTGAACATTCTAAAACTTACCAATTATCGTTAAATTCTGCATTATCGCATTTTTATTATCTGCAAAATAAACCTTCTGAGTTGCCCAATAATGGATATAAAGCATCTATAAGTTTAGACAAAATAAACGGAAATTTTAAATATGGACTTTCTAGTTCATATATGGATAAAAATTTCAATGCCAACGATGTAGGACTTACTTTATTTAACAATTATTTGAACAATAGCGTATATATCGACTACCATCAGTTTCAGCCAACAAAAACATTTTTAAATTATGGGCTAAATCTCAATTATATTCAAAACTACCATTTATCGACCATGAATATTAGCACATCGGGCTTAGAATTAAATATAGGGACCACAACTCATCGTTATCTTAGTATATGGAGCGGCGGGTATGCCGATTTATACAATGGTTTCGATTACTACGAACCACGAAAAGAAGGCTATTTTTTAAGAACAGGCTATAATAAAAATATTCGTTTAGGTATTTCTACCGATTATAGAAAATCTCTGGCTATAGATGTTTCAACCGTTGTGAATCATAACTCCACCTTCAATGCTATGCATTATTATTTACAAGTTTCTCCATTAGCACGTGTTTCTAATCATTTGTCGTTTAGATATACGATAGAATCAAGCTATAGTAAAAACAGTGTCGGATTTGCAAGCTTTGACGAAGATTCAGGTAAACCACTTATGGGTAAACGCAATGTAACTTCAATAACCAACGCTTTAACTGCCGATTATCTTTTTAAAAATGATTTATCTATCAGTATCAAGTTTAGATATTATTGGTCGCAAGGAGAATATTTTAACATTTATACCTTAACAGACGAAGGAACCCTAAGTGGAAGTTTAGTATCAAATAGTCCGTCTCAATACAATTTTAATTACAACTCGCTAAATGCCGATATTGTATTTTCTTGGCAGTTTGCACCCGGCAGCAATTTGATGATAATATGGAAAAACGAAATTTTTAAAGACAGCCCATATTTGTATGCTTCGTATTTTGAAAATTTAAAATATTTGGGTGAATATCCTCAAACAAATACTATTATGGTAAAAATGCTCTATTACCTCGATTACGAATATTTGTTTAAGAAAAAAACATAAAACTGTTTGCACAGAACAAAAAAACGTATTATCTTTGCACAGATTTTTTAAAGGCCTCGTAGCTCAACTGAATAGAGCATCTGACTACGGATCAGAAGGTTGTGGGTTTGAATCCCGCCGAGGTCACAACAGTGGGTTTCTTCGCTTTACAAGGTTCTTTTAAAGTCTTGGTTATTAGACATTTATGGCTATTGCATGGTTAAACATTTTTGGTTAATTGCACAATTTTGTTTCACCAATGT